>NZ_WTLA01000016.1:0-93460 GCF_011378845.1 Pseudoalteromonas sp. Z9A4 | reverse complement strand
AGACATAAAAATAGGCCACAACTTCTGTTGTAGCCTATTATGAGCCCTTTGAAAGATCGTTCAATTAGCTTAAACGATCTGCATTAAGCTTAATAAGCTCGGCTTTTATAAGTGCATTTTAGTAATTATGCACTTGGGTATTCGCGGTACGCACGCTCTATATTTTTAGCCTGCTTTTTAGAAATACCTAAATGAGCAAGTGCAACACGTAAACGAGCACGTGATAAGTCAGACCCCAATATTTCCATTGCATCAAGCACTGACGTACTTGACGTTTTGCCAGTAATTGCGACAAATATTGGCTCTAAAAAGTCTTTAATCTTAAGCTCGTGGAATGTTGCAACTTCTTTTGCAATTGCAAAAATAGCGGGCTTTTCAAAGCTACGTAAACCTTCAAGCTGCCATACAAAAAATTGTAGCGCTTGGCGAATTACGTTTTCGTCTGCTTTGCCGGCTGTTAATAGCGCAGGATCGTAAGTTGGAATACCACCTACAAAGTGCCCTGCAAGCTCAACCATATCCGACAGCGTATTAATACGTGTTTTAACTTCTGGTAATATTTTAGCGAGCATTTCGCCATTAAACTTCCAATCAACAAAGCGCTGAATTAACTGCTCGTCGGTTAGATTTTCACGGATCCACATGCCGTTTAACCAGCTTAATTTATCTACGTCGAATACTGGACCACCAAGCGATACGCGCTTCATGTCGAAGTTTTCAATCATCTCATTAAGTGTGAACTTTTCACGCTCATCAGGCATTGACCAACCCATACGGCCTAAGTAGTTAAGCACGGCTTCTGGCAGGTAGCCCATTTCTTTATAGTAATTAATAGACGTTGGGTTTTTACGCTTAGACAGCTTTGATTTATCTGGGTTACGTAGCAATGGTAAATGACCAAGTACCGGCGCTTCCCAACCAAAATCTTCATAAAGCTTTAATAGCTTAGGCGCTGAGTTAATCCACTCTTCACCACGGAAAATATGACTAATTTCCATATGGTGGTCGTCAACTACGTTCGCTAAAAAGTACGTTGGAAAGCCATCCGCTTTTAAAAGCACTTGCATGTCTACGTTTTCCCACGGGATCTCAATTTCATCACGTAGGTAGTCGTTAAACTTAAATGTGCCTTCGCTTGGGATTTTCATACGTATAACGTAAGGTTTGCCTTCAGCTAAGTTTGCTTTAATTTCTTCATCTGTATGGTTTAAACCACGACCGTCATATTTAGGGCGTAGGCCTTCTGCCATTTGCTCTTCACGCATTTGATCAAGCTCTTCGCTTGTAGCAAAGCAGTAAAACGCTTTACCATCATCAACTAACTGATGCGCGTATTTTTTATATAAATCGCTACGCTCAGATTGACGGTAAGGACCAAATTCGCCACCCACATCAGGACCATGATCCCACTCAAGCCCTAACCAACGTAGGCTATCCATAATCGCAAGTTCAGACTCTGGCGTGCTACGTACTTGGTCTGTATCTTCTATACGAAGTACAAATTCACCGCCTTGTTGTTTAGCAAAACAGTAGTTAAATAAGGCGATATAAGCGGTGCCAAGATGCGGGTCACCAGTTGGCGACGGGGCAACACGGGTGCGAATTGTCATGGTATATTCTCTTTAAATAAGTGAGATAATAAAAGTGGTTTATGCAGCTACTTTGTTTAAGTAAGCAATAATATCGTTTGATTCATACAGCCATTGTACTTGGCCGTTTTGCTCTATACGCAGACAAGGCACTTTAACTTTGCCGCCTTGCTCTAGTAGCTCTTGACGATATTGCTCATTGTCTTTTGCATCACGCGTTTCTATGTTTAAGCCTTCGCGTTTAATGGCGCGACGTACTTTTACACAAAACGGGCATGCTTTAAATTGATACAGTTTAAATTGTGAGGTTTGCTGATCAAGCTGTGCTTGCTCGTCGCTTGCACGCTTTTTACTGCGAGGAGTAAATACAAAATTAAAGAATAAGATTATACAACCTAAAAACCAACGAACTAATTTCATGTTCTGCGCTCTGCTTACAACAATTTAAGGAGCCAGATTTTAGCACAAATTTACAATCAAAAAAGTGTAATACTGCGAGAATTACACTCAAGTAATTTAATTTAATAAAAGTGCTTCTATAGCAAGACCATATCATCCCTATGAAGTACTTCTGCGCCACTATCGTAATCGAGTAACTGGCCTATTTGACTAGAATGCGCACCCTTTATTTTATTTACCTCGGTGCTACTAAAGCGCGTTAAGCCCCGTGCAATTACTTGATTTTTATTATCTATTAAATCAATTAAATCACCGCGTTCAAAACGTCCAAATGCATTAGTAACGCCTTTAGCAAGTAAGCTTGCGCCTTTATTTTGAAGGGCGCCAATAGCACCTGCATCTATAACAATTTGGCCGGTACTTTTAGGCCCGGCTAGTAACCATTTTTTACGGCCATCTTTTGGAGCGGTGAGTTTTAAAAAACGCGTGCCTGGTAACTCGTCACTCATGCATTTTAAAATAACGTTTTTACCTGCGCCTTTAGCAATAATAACTTCAACACCTGCGCGCCTTGCAATGTCGGCGGCTTGCAGTTTAGTCGCCATACCGCCGGTGCCTAAATTTGTACCACTGCCACCAGCAAGTTGTCGCAGTTCATCGTTTATATGTGTTACTTCACCAATGAGGGTGGCATCGGCGTTTGTGCGCGGATCGCTGGTAAATAACCCTTCTTGATCGGTAAGTAGCAGTAACTTATTAGCATTAGCCAAAATAGCGACAAGTGCCGATAAATTATCGTTGTCGCCTACTTTTATTTCGCTGGTAGCGACTGCGTCATTTTCGTTAATGATGGGTACAACGTCGTAATTTAATAACGCATTGAGTGTATCGCGGGCATTAAGGTAGCGCTCTCTGTCGTCTACATCAGCGCGAGTTAGCAGCATTTGCCCTACATTTACACCGTATAAACCAAACAAGCTCTGCCAAATATGAATAAGTTGACCTTGTCCAATTGCAGCAAGCATTTGTTTATCAATTAAGCTTCTGCCACAGGGTTTTAATAGTTGTTCGCGCCCAGCAGCTACCGCGCCGCTCGATACTAAAATAACGTGATGCCCCTGCTTTTTAAGCTCGCAGCATTGGCGTACTAATTCAACCATATGCGCTTTGTCTAGCTTATCGGTGCCGCCAGTTAGTACGCTTGTACCAAGCTTTACAACTATTACCTGTTCCCTTTGCATGTGCTTTTTACTACTGATTAATTAAAGATGAATTAATTTATACCAGCTCGGTATTTTTGAACAAGTTAAAAATATTCATGCTAGGATCTGATTTTATTAAATTATGTAAATTACTCTCTATGCCTGCCAGTTTATGTTTAATTATTGCCACCTTTTTATGGGGCAGCTCTTTTATTGCGCTCAAATATGCCATTGCCATTTACGACCCTACCTTGGTGATATTTTTACGCATGCTCACCACGTTAGTTTTGTCGCTTTGTTTATGGCGCTATGTTATTCGGTTTGAGTATTTAAAAGGTGACTGGAAGTATTTAGTGGGTATGTCGCTTGCTGAACCTTGCTTGTACTTTTTATTTGAAGGCCATGCAATGGAATACACATCGGCCTCGCAGGCTGGGGTTATTGTGTCGTGCTTGCCCATTATTATTGCGCTACTTGCCTTTTTATTACTTAAAGAATACATAAGCAAATCCATTGTGGTCGGTTTTACGTTGTGTATTGGCGGCAGTATTTTACTTACTCTTCTTTCACCAAGTTCTGAGCAGGCACCTAATCCGTTGTTGGGTAACTTTTTGGAGCTTATGGCTATGGTGTGCGCTGCATTTTATACCGTAAGTATTAAGCATTTGGCTAATCGCTACTCGCCTCTTACTTTAATTGCTTTGCAAGGTATTAGCGGTAGTTTGTTTTTTGCGCCATTTTTGTTTTTTATCGACCTACCAAGCGAAAACCAACATGACTTAACCGCACTTATGAGTATTTTATACTTAGGCTCGTGTGTAACTCTGGGTGGGTATGGCATGTATAACTACGCTATTAGCAAGGTGTCGGTATTAACTGCTGCGGCGTATTCCAATTTAATTCCTATTTTTACACTTATTTTATCAGCTATTATTTTGGGCGAAGTGCTTAACATTTGGCAATGGCTGAGCATATTTATAGTGTTTATTGGTGTAATGGTAAGTCAGCGCCATCAAGAGCTTGTGGTTGATATACCACTGAGCGAATCTGGCGAAGACATCTGTGCAGATACAAGCAATCTTAAATCAGTACCAGAGGCAAGCGAATCAAAAGGGTAACAGGTAAGCAAATAAAGCCCTGGAGTATGTAAAAATGTGTTCTGGGATTGATGAATAACCTCAATCCCTGTTACTTTATAATGTTGTACCTCCCCACTTTGTAACTGCAAAGTAAACTCCTCACCCACTTTGGCGTTTTGTAAAAATGCAAAGTGGGTGTCGTTATGCCCTGCTATTAGCGCGCCTTTTTCGTTTCCAAATTCTTTTCCGCCAAGCTCCCCTGCGGGTAAAAATTGGCTAGGCGCAAATGCTAAATTACGACCACTCGCTCCAGCCAATACGCTTAATGTTTTATTATGGCTTGGCCAATCAAGCTTTGCAGTAACGTAGCTGTCGGCGTAATACCACGGCCTTACTTTAATCCCGGGTGATTTAAGCGCCTCTTGCCATGCTTGTTCAATTAATACTTGAGCAAGCCACGCTTTTGCCTGCATATAAGCACCGTGACCAAATAATCCAAGCCCAGCGATTAGTAAGCCCGCGCTTAGCCACCTTTTCATTTTAAGTCTCTTTTCATTTAGGGATTCGCTCTGTGTTTAAATTTAAGAGCGCCAAATCCTAATAATAAAATACAGCCTAATAATATGTGCAGCCTACTTTGCCCATCTGTTTGTGGTAAACGCATCGCCATACCTTGTGGTACTACATTAGTAGCTTGCGCCGTTTGCTCTGCCACTTCTTTTATTTGAGTTTGTTCAATCGCTATAAAAGCAGTAAACGGGCTAAGTAATTGATGAGTAAGTGCAAGCTCCTGTACTTCATCTTTAACTGTATTTTGCTCGTTGTATAAAAGTAATGACTTAATTTTTTGGCGCGCCCACAGTTTTGCTATACCTTGAGCGCTTGAGCTATTTTGTGTACTTAATTTAATACTTAAAGGCCCTTGTGCTGTTTGCCCAGCAAGTACCACACTTTTAGCATTATTAAGTTTTATAGCGACCATGATAGGCTCGCCAAAATATAAATCAGGTAGTGGTGATGGCCAAAAATCTAAGCTGTTACCGCTTTCATCGCTTAGCGCCAAATTAGTAATAGCCGGGTGTGCAAGCTTATCAAACAACTGCTGCATTTTAGGTTGCACCTCGCTTGTGCTGCCTATAAACGTAAATGAGCCCTTACCGACATCTGCCGCTCGGCGCATAAAAAAGCTATTCGGTGCGCTGCCAATACCCACTGTAAATAAGCGGCTATCCCCTAACTTACTTTGAATATTTTTAAACAATACATCCTCATTACTAACGCTACCATCAGTTAAAAATACAACTTGGCGTACAAAACCATCAAACTCGCTGCCATCAAGTACGGCATTAAGCGCACCTTGTATTTCTGTGCCGCCGTCGGCTTCTAGGCTATAAATAAATCGCTCTGCACGGCGTAAATTAAAGTCGCTGGCTATAAGTGGTTTATCGCTCATTGGAGTCACTATGTTGTCAAAACCAATTATGTTAAAGCTGTCGTCGCTATCAAGTAATGACAGCGCATAAAACAAGGCTTTTTTAGCTTGCTCCATAGATTGCCCGTGCATAGAGCCTGACGTATCAACTACAAATACCATTTCGCGAGGTAAGCGCTGAGTTTGTGTAAAGTGATCCCCCGGTGGCATTAGCATAGCAAGCCCGTATCGGTCACCATTTTCAAACTGCTGAGTAAAAAATGCGGCTTGAGCTTGCTCTTTTTGCAGCGGTTTAAACTCAAGTACAAAGTCGCGATTAACTGCATTTGTCTCATTTAACGCTATTTTATATTGCCCAAATGCTGTGTTTTGTACATCAACATTATGAAATTTAGAATTGATATCCACCAGCTCTAAGCCTACATCTATATCAATGTTTAAGCTAAATTGGCTGCTTGGTACATTATCATTTTGAGTACTATTTTGAGTGATGTTTTGAATGCTGTAAACAGGACTTAACCACCCAGTTGGGAGTGGGTTAGTATGCGTTTGGTTTTGAGTATTAACCTCAACCTCACCACTAATCGCGTGATAACGCGGTGTAATAGTAGTCGGAAATCTAATAGCGAATGTGCCGCTGCTGTAGTCAATTATTTCTTGATACTCAAGCTCAATTACTACTTGCTCACCAGGACCAATATTTGCCACATTCGTAATAAACATATTGGCGCGTTGCTGGCGTACAAGGGCCGCTTGCTTGCCTGCTTTTTTAGCCTCCTCGTATTTTTTTTCGGCCTCTACCTTTTTATCAATTTGGCCTTTAATAACTCGCTCACCTATACGCATTGTCATGGCGTGTACGGCGCTTTCATCTGGCAATGGAAAAACGTAGCGCGCGTTAACTGCATACGGGTTTTCGTTTTGATAGGTCTGCGTTACTACAACATGGTTAATTAGGCCAGTTAAGGTCATATTGGCATCGCTTTTTAATATTATTGCAGGGCCTGCTGGCGCCCCATTGCTATCAAAAAGCTCTAACTTGGGTGATTGCGCATGGCTTTTAAAACTTGCTAACAGCACAATCACTATGAATATAAAAATGCTTACTTTAGTAAGCATTTTGGTTGGTTTACTCAATTTGAACATAAAATCACTCCATCGAACGCTTAGCTTTACTTAGATTCAGTTAGGTTTAGTTACTCGCCGTTTGGCTATTTACACCATTCATTGAGCGAGTGGTAAGCGTTACGCGTCTATCAAAAAAGTTATCTTCTACTGTGTTGCTATTAGCCAATGTTTGCTGCTCGCCAAATGCTTGCGTACTTAAGCGTTTGTGGCTCACACCGTGTTTTATTAAATAGCTTTGCACGGCATTTGCGCGTTTTTTAGAAAGTAAAAGATTAGCTTGCTCATCGCCGCGCTGATCGGCAAAACCGCTTAAATCAAGCGCGAGTTGTGGTTGGTTGTTTAACAAGGTAACGAGTTGGTCTAACTGCAATGCAAAATGCGGGGCTATAGCACTTGAGCCTGTTTTAAATTGCACCGTCATCGCCAATAAGTTATTAATTTGAACTTGAGTTAACTGCTCATTTTGATTGGCAAGCACTTCTAGCTGTTGCTCTAACATATTATTGTGGTTAAGCACGTGTTGGTAATCGCTGGTTTTTTCTTTCATAACCGTAATTGCACGCTCTTGCTCTGCAATTTTGTTATCTGCTACTTTTGAATCACCTATTAAACCACCGGCAAATGCCCCAATAAACGCACCTATTGGCCCGCCTACTACGCCGCCAATAATAGCGCCTGCACCTAGCCCAATAGCCGTTTCTTTATGGGCTTCTTTTGATGGCGTGTTAGATGTTGAGGCAATTGCTGGAGTACAAAAACTAGCAATCAGTGTTAACGCAATTAATGTCTTCTTCATGATTTGATCCTTAAACTTACTTTTAAATTTGTGATGTTTTGTTTTGATGGGTGTATTAAAACAAGTTCAAGTGGCAATAAAGGGGAGCAAAAATGGCAAACTGCTGAGCAATTGTGGCAAAAAAATGGCAATTGCCTTTTTAACCTTACTTAGGTTAAGAACTTCGTTATAGTGCACAACAGAGGCAATAGGATAATGATTAGAATGAAAAAAATAGCCATCATTGAAGATGAACCCGCAATCCGCGAAAACTACATAGAAATGCTGAGCTTACAGGGCTACCAAGTGAGTGGCTTTGCAGATCGCGCCAGCGCTGAAGCTGCATTTAAAAATGCCCTGCCCGATTTAGCCATTGTTGATATTGGCCTAGGCCATGAAATAGATGGCGGTTTTTTACTGTGCCAAACATTGCGATCGCTTTCTAAAACACTGCCTATTATTTTTTTAACCGCTCGCGATAGCGAAATAGATACCGTATGCGGCCTGCGCATGGGCGCCGACGACTACCTAACAAAAGACATTAGCTTGGCTCACTTGGCTGCACGTATTGGTGCGCTATTTCGCCGAATGGAAGCACTTGAACAACCCGCTGATGCAAATGCACTCATAACACGCGGGCAGTTAACACTCGACACGCAACGTATGCAGGTTTTTTGGCAACAACAATTAGTTGATTTAACCGTAACCGAATTTTGGATGCTGCATTCACTTGCCCAGCGACCAGGCCATGTTAAAAGCCGTAACGAATTAATGAGCGATGCAAAAATTTATGTAGACGACAGCACCATTACTTCACACGTAAAACGTATTCGTAAAAAATTTATAGCACTCGATAGCACCTTTGATTGCATAGATACCGTGTATGGCATGGGCTATCGGTGGGAACAACACTAATGCTACGATTTGGTCTGCGCAGTAAATTTATATTACTTTCATGTTTTTTGTTTTTGCTGCCGTGGCTTGGCTACGAGTACGTATGGGAAATGGAAAAGTTTTTACGCCAAGGCCAAGAAAAAACCCTAGTAGGCACCACTCGTGCTCTTGCTACTGCATTACATGAGCGCCCCGCATTATTTGACGAGCAAACTAACTTTTTAGATCAAGTAATAAAAGGCCGCGATTTATACGCTTATAATCTTAAAAACCCCATTCAACTCGACGGTAAACTTAACGATTGGGACAGCTATCAGCCGTTATTTTGGCATTACGACAATCGCTACTTACAAAAAACAGATAACAAACATCAAGCCAGTGACTTATCGTTTGATCATATGGTGGGAAAATTTGATAACTACTTATACGCTGTATTTAAAGTCACCGACAATACCCTTATTTATCGCGCTAAAAATAGCTTAAGTATTACCAATAACGATTATTTACAAATTGGCCTAAAGACGCCTGACGGCCAGTTTAATACTTATATAATTGCGCCGCGCCAAGATGGCTGGGTTAATGCATTTGATGCAAATACCAAAGCCCCATTTACAAAAATTCAGGGCTATTTTGAAAGTACCGAATCAGGTTATAGCGTAGAGCTGCGCTTTCCAATTAGCATGCTGGGCAACAAACTTGGTTTTGCCATTGTTGACATTGATAGTAAAGAGGCATTGTTAGAGCCTAAAATAATGTCGACCTCAAACTTAAATAATCCAAACGATTTAGGCTCAGTATTAGTTCCTTCTCCAGAAATTAGCCGTATTTTAAGAGGTATGGGTCACAGTGGCAGTCGTATTTGGGTGGTTGATAACCATCATCGCGTACTTGCGCAATCGGGTACTATTCAAAATGCAGATGGCGTATGGGCTGATGGACTTGCCAACCAAGCACCTGAAACTTGGTGGCAGCGCTTTGAGCTAAATTACTTACACCCAATTTACTATAAAATCTTAACGCGTCCCGAAAATGAGTTTTTAGATACCCTGCACGATGTAGCTTCTATGCAAGGCACACATTTGGCGAAAGCATTAAAAGGACAACCAGCATCGTCTTGGCGCTTAACCCCCGACAGCAAAGCCGTTATTTTATCGGCCGCTTATCCTATTTGGATCCAAGACCAAGTAATTGGCGCGGTAATAGCAGAGGAAACCACAAACGGCGTACGTACACTACGTAATAAATCACTCGAAAAACTCTTTAACGTTATTTTAGCTGTGATGCTAATTGGTACTGTCACCTTGTTCTTTTTTGCCTCACGTATATCGAACCGAATTAGGCGGCTGCGCGATACAGCTGAGCAAGCAATTGATGCACAAGGGCGTGTTACCGGCAGTATTAATTACAGCGATGCTAACGATGAAATTGGCGATCTATCTCGTAGTTTTTCAAACATTGTTAGTCGACTTGGTGGCTATACCGATTACTTAGAAAATATGTCGTCGCGATTGTCACATGAGCTGCGCACGCCGGTTGCCGTAGTGCGCTCATCCCTTGAGAACTTACAAAGCTTGCCACAAAACGAGCTCAGTCAAAAATACCTCGATCGCGCCAGCGAAGGCGTTGAACGCTTAGGTAAAATAATAACCACCATGAGCGAAGCCACCCGCCTTGAGCAAAGTATTCAAAGCAACGAACCTGAACCTTTTGATTTACAAAAAGTAATAAATGGCTGCATGCAAGGCTATCAGCTTACCTACCCAAACCAGTTATTTACGCTTGATGTATGCCAAAACAAATTACCAATGCAAGGTGCACCAGAGTTTATAGCTCAGCTGCTTGATAAACTTATTAATAACGCGCTGGAGTTTAGTGAAGCCAATACGGCGATTAATGTAAGCCTTAAGCAGAGCGAAAATAAAGCAACACTAACAGTGAGTAACACTGGCCCAGCTTTACCCGAAGGATTAACTGAGCATATTTTTGACTCAATGGTGTCGGTACGTAGCCAGCAAATGCAACAACAACCACATTTAGGCTTAGGGCTTTATATAGTAAGGCTTGTGTGCAACTACCATAAAGGCAATGTAACAGCGCAAAACAACGAACAAGCCGATGGTGTCGTATTTACCGTAACACTGCCGTTAGTCAATGGTTAAGGCTGTATTTATACCGTTATATTCGTACCGTTATATTTATAGCTACAGCATTATATGCAAATAGTAATTACGTAATAAATTAGGGTCTGTTGATCTTTGCGGATTAAAATTTGTTCAAACTAGGGGCTATTTAATCGCGGCGCGAGATTTGTAACCTAGTGGGCTAAGTCAAAACCGAGCAACAAAGAGTAAATAGCCCCTAGGAAGAACCCTTTGGGCAGCGCATGTTTGGCATTAATGCTACGTTATCGCCTATTTATGGGGAATAACCACACTGTATAGGCTCTGCCTTGCCTAAATACCAAACAGACTGCTGCAAATTTAACCTTGAAAGATCAACAGACCCTAAATTCAGCTGTATATTATTTGTTAAACTAATTTATTTTTATTTACCTCAACTCCATATAAATTAACAATTATATTCTACTCGTCCCTCAAAACCTGCCGATTACAATTTAGTGCAACTTCAAATGTAACTATTCACTTTTTATTCAGTCAAACGGCCATACCCTAATACCATATTAAAGTATTACATTTGAGGAATACCCATGAAGCCATCACTAGAGCGTGAAGAACTAGACTTTATTTTTGATTTATATAGGTCGTCTAAAAAGCCTGAATCAGAGAGTGTAAAACCTAAAAGTACTAACTACAAAGAGCTAAGAAAGCACGACACGACTAAAAGCCAAGGTATATCGCACTACCTAGTCTAATTTGATTACGCTTGAGAATTCACGCGTTCCAAAAATGCTTTAATGCAGTTTATTTCGGCTAGTTTTACTTCTTCGCCTATTTCAGGGCCTTTTTTGCCATTTTTAAGTGCATTTTGCACTACCTGCTTCTTATCCATTTTTTGCAGTTCAGTATGAATTGCTCGCAGCTTAGCTGCTTGCGGGTATGGCTTGTCTACAAGTGTTTTACCACGCCCTTGTGCATCGCATTGGCACGCTTGAGTAAACGCTATAAAACGTCCTGGGTGTACCAACGCATTTAAGTTAGTCACTATTAGCTTGTGAATGGTTTGCGGCCTTAACTGATCAATCGTGTGGCAAAGGGTGTGATTATCACTGGTGAGTACGCCAACATCGCGAAAACGGTTAGGCACTTTTAAGCGCTCACAAAACTTTTCAATTACCGCAACGCCTTCGCGTTCGTGTCCACGTAAGTTTCCATACTTTTTAAAGCTAAGTGCTTTACCAAAGTCATGCGTTAGTGCTGCGAAACGTGTTTCTAAATCAAAATTTAAATCGGCAGCGCGCCTAAGTACCAGCATAGTATGTATAAATACATCCCCTTCAGGATGATGGTTTGCCGGTTGCGGTACATTAACCATGCACTCAAGCTCTGGGAAAATACCTAAGCCTTGCAGTGCTTCAAAATAAAGCTCAGGGTGCTTTTCACCCAGTGCTTTTTCAGTTTCAAGCCACACGCGCTCAGGTACTAAATGATTTAGCTCACCTTTATTTTTAAGCTCGCGCATTAATGCATACGTACTTGGGTGAATACGCCAATCACTGCCATAGCGCGCTAAAAAACGGGCAATACGCAGTACTCGAACAGGGTCTTCTACAAATGCCTCTGTGGTGTGGCGCAGTGTTTTATTTTGTAAGTCAGTTTGGCCATTAAACGGGTCAATAATATTACCGTGTTCATCAAGCGCCATTGAATTTATGGTTAAATCACGCCTTGCTAAATCTTCTTCTAGCGTCACTGTTGGGCTGGCATCAACCACAAAGCCAGTATAGCCTTTGCCACTTTTACGCTCTGTGCGCCCTAGTGCATATTCTTCTTTTGTTTTTGGGTGTAAGTAAACCGGAAAGTCGCTACCTATTGGCACAAAACCAAGCGATTGCATTGTCTCTGGTGTTTCACCAATCACTACATAATCGTTATCTTTTGATTTTATATTTAGCAGCTTGTCGCGCACTGCACCACCAACGAGGTAAACTTTTTTTAAGTTACTTTTCACTTTATTCCTAATAACACTTGCCCAATTGTTTGACGCTAATCATAACATTAATTAAAAAATTCTGCGGTGTTTGCCAAGCTTAAGTAAGCTCATTACAATGGTGCATTATTTTTAGCTATAGCCTCACATTCAATGAAAAACCACTCATCAAAAAAAGAACTCATGTTACTGCCTATTTTATTAGTGGTTATTTTAATGTGTGTGGCGGGGCACTTTTTACTACAAGCTAATTTTCAAGACAGTAATATGGTTGAATATATGTTGGCAGCGCTTCCATTTGCTATGTTTGGATTGGTTATTGTGGCGTTTAAAATGGCGGCTAAAAGTGAGCGTGATGATAACGAAAAGTAGTTAATAACTACTTTTCGTTATTCTCTTATGTTAATTATTGATATGTTTTTTCTGCAATTGTCACTTTTTCTAGGTAACGTCGAGACTCTTCCCTCGAATGTTTAGTTGTTAATATGTAATAAAACTGACTGGAAGTAAGTTGGTTTATTTTCGAAAAAGCAATATCCCTATCTTGATTAAATATTCTTAGTACATTACCTGCGCCACCGTTGTACGATGAAATCATGGCATAGTGTTGGTTTTGTTGAGTATTAATCTTATTCAAATAATCGTTCTGTAAAATACTTAAGTAAGCACTGCCTATATCAATGTTATTTTTAGGATCAAAAAGAACCTCTTTGCTTGGTTGGCCCGATACTTTTTTTATTCGTTGGTATACATCTTTACCTGCAGTTGCAGGAATTATTTGCATTAAACCATAAGCATTTGAAGAACTCACCGCATACGGATTAAAATGACTTTCTGTTTCAATAATACCGTAGATAAGCGACGCTGATATTTGGTATTTCTTTGATGCAGCTAAAACATACTCACTATATTTTTGTTTTCGTAAATGAGCATTTTGTTCGACTAATTCAAAAGTAACGGATGTAATCTGATGACCATCACTACGTTTTTTTTGCATTTTTGTATCAATTAAATAATGAGCAAAACGATTCGCTCTCCATTGATATTTAATGGGAAGTCCATCTTCATCTAAAACTTGCTGATATAAAAAAGGTTCGCCTTCTAAAATCGGAGCTTCACTTGTAAAAATATCCGTTTTATCTGGGTCGCTTGAGGTTAAAAGTGTGGTAACAATTGCTTGGGTTAATAACGCGTCTGTATTTTTAGTCGCGATTGTTTCAACGAGAACAGTGCTGCTATCAAAATCAATGATTGCTCTAGCTTGGTAGTCATTACTATATTTCACATACTTTCTACGTGTTGGTTGCTGAGTATTTTTTTTCCCCCACTTACGGCTAACAACACTCTCTAAAGTAGCTAAAAGCTGCCCAACACTACCAACTTGCTTTTTAATTGAACGTTGTGTTTTTTTTACTTGCTTTTGAATTTCTTTAACGTCGGTGGGGTTGCTCTTCACTTGGTTAGCAAGCTTATTGAGATCTCTTACCGGCGCCAAATGTGACACTGATTCACAGCCGGCTAAGAATAAAATTAGAACTATAAAACCATACTTCTTCACAAACATCCCTATTAAACACTGTTAAATTATAAAATATAATAACCAAACCAATCTGGCTTTATTGTTTGTGCTTCACCGCTTGGTGTCAACTTTATATTTAGTTTACTATCGAGTAAATCAATGGCAAAACAATCGTCTACGTCATGTAAATCATCTTTATGAATATGGCTAAGCCCTGCGAGTAAATCGTTTTTAGCTCGCTCTTTAGCTTCATGGCTACTGCTTGCAACATACAGTGCAAAGTCGTGTTGCTCAGCCATAGAATCACTTCTGTAAGCGCCTAAATTTACAAAATAGAGTTGCTTATTTTGTTCAACGTACGCATCAACAATCTCTACTTTAAAGCCATCAATATGATTAATTGCCATGTAGCTATCCATGTGAACACTACTTCTGTCGCCTACCCACTGGCTTTTTAACTTTGTATAAGTTTGCTCGATGTTTTGCCCTACAACAAAACGAATATCATGCATTTCAATGTGGCAACCTTGAATCCGTCCACCTAAATACACCATAAATAACTGCATGCTTTTCCTTAACCTAAATTATCAACATCAATATTATGCTTTTTAATCAGCTTATAAAAATCTGAGCGGTTGCGCTTAGCAAGCTTAGCGCCTTCGGCTACGTTACCATCTGCCATTTTTAAAGTGTTAATTACATAGTCACGCTCAAACTCTTTTTTAGCGTCGTTTAGTGATAATGGTTCTACGTTTGTTTCGTTACTATTTAGCGCAGCTAATACTAAGTGCTCTGAAATAACATCGCTTGGCGTTAATGCTACAACCTGCTCTACTACGTTTTGTAGTTGGCGGATATTACCTGGCCAGTCGTAACGCACAAGCGCATGCATAGCATCGCTTGCAAAGTGTTTTTCAGTTTGCTTCATGCGCTTAGCAATGCTTGCACTAAAGTGCTGTGCTAATAAGCTTATATCTTCGCGGCGCTCACACAATGGCGGTAATTTTAAATTAACTACGTTTAAGCGATAATATAAATCTTCTCTAAATTGCTGGTTTAAAATAGCTTCAGGAAGATTTTTATGTGTTGCCGATACAATACGTACATCAATCGCTATTTCTTCTTGAAAGCCTACGGGGCGAATTGTTTTTTCTTGTAATACGCGCAGTAACTTAACCTGCAAGTTAAGTGGCATATCGCCTATCTCGTCTAAAAATAGCGTGCCGCCCTCAGCTTGCTGAAACAAACCTTGATGATCTTTAATTGCGCCCGTAAAAGAGCCTTTTTTATGACCAAATAATTCAGACTCTAAAAGCTCACCCGGTACAGCGCCGCAGTTAATTGCAACGAAAGGGCCACCGCTTACATGACTATGCTGATGAATCGCCTGTGCGAGTAGCTCTTTACCTGTACCACTAGCCCCCGAAATCAATACATTAACTTGCGTTGGCCCAAGTAGTTTTACTTGCTCTAACAAGTGCAGCATTGTGCCACTACGCGTAACTATATTGCTTTTTGGTACAACTTCATCTGCATTAACACCATGTATTTCTATCGCTTTAGCAAGGCTGTCAAATAGCTCATCTTTATCTACAGGTTTAGTTATAAATGCAAAAATGCCCTGCTTAGTTGCCTCTACGGCATCAGGAATTGAACCGTGCGCTGTCATCATAATGACAGGTAATGCAGGGTAGCGGCTTTGCAACTGACGATGCAGTGCCATGCCATCCATTTCATCCATACGTAGGTCGGTTATTACGGCGTCAAACACTTGGCTTTTTAGTGTTTGTAGTGCGGTTAAGCCACTTTCACAGGTCATTACTTCGTATCCTTTTGATTCGATGCGAATAGCGAGCAGTTTTAATAAACTAGCGTCGTCGTCAACGAGTAATACTTTTGCACCTTGCACTTTGGTTGCTGCCATAGTTACTGCTCCTTAGTTTCTTCTCGTAGTAAAAGCTGCTGCTCAATTGTTGCTAACGATGAGAGGGTTTCTTGCATTTTATTGTTAAGTGCTTGCTGCTCTTTTTTAGCATTTATTTGCATAGTCACTTGCTGCTTTTGAAGCCATAAATATTGCTTTATATCATCTGGCCAAAAGTAAGCAAGATCGAGTTTTAACAACTTAGTCATCACCGTATTTGGATCATCATTTATGTTTAAGCACATAAATTTAAAAAAGCGTTTAAGATCGTTTTCACCTGTAAAAATATCTTTTTTGGGCACCAATTTAAATCCGCCACACTGATTAGCGTGCCATGCAATAACTTGCTCTGCAGGCGGATAGCTTGGTTCAATTTTTGGTCTGGGTTTTGGACTAGGTTTACTGTTTTTGTCGTTCGTTATTTTGATATCGACCACAGGCGCAGGTGTAATTGACACACGCTCTTCTTGCCCATTATTAATTTCACAGCCTGATATAACTATGCTGCTACTGAGCACACATAAAATAGCGATTAAACGCAAGCGCATGTTAATTAACTCCTAGATTTTTTGTTATGGGAATTTTAATTGAAAACCGGCAACCATGCGGCTCGTTATGCTCAACAGTAAGTGTACCTCTTAGCTGTTCAACAGATTCTTTCACAATAGTTAAGCCAAGCCCACTGCCTTGCAGCGTAACATTTTTACTGTGTTTACCTTGATAAAATGCGTTGAAAATTTGAGTTTTTTCTTGCTTTTTAATACCACATCCTTTATCAAGTATAGCAATACAAAGTTGGTTTTGCTCAAGCGTTAAATTAATAGTAACGCTTTGCTTATCTTGTGAAAATTTTAAGCCATTTGAAATAAGTTGAATTAAAATCATCTCAATAAGCTCACTAGGTAAAGCGAGCGTTTTATTAGGTAAGTTATTTTGCCATTGCAGAGCTTGCTGACGCGCACTTAAGCGATGTTCAAAATGGCTATTAATTTTATTAATAAGATAACTAAATTCAACTTCACTTAGGCTGTCTTTACTGGTGCGAATCGCATTATAACTCAGCAAGCTGTCAATCATTGTACGAAGGCGCACCATAGATTGGCTAATAAGCTCAAGTACTGCTTTTTGCTCAGCAGTAATTGGGCCTACTATTTCATCAGTTAGTAAATCAGTGCCTTCGACCATTGAAGCAAGCGGCGTTTTCAGCTCATGGGTAACATGGCGTAAAAAGGTATCTTTTTGCTGCTCAAGCATATGAAGTTGCTCTTGCACCCATTGGAGTTTTTCTCCTAGCTCAACTAGCTCAGCGGAGCCTTTTACAGATATTTTTTGCTGCCAATGCCCCTGCCCTAGCTTATCAATAACCGTAGTTAACCCTTTTAGTCGCCCACTTATGCGCCATAAAAAACCACCACCAACAATTAAAGTAAGCGGAATAAGTGCCACCAGCCAGTTTATAAATGAAGTTTGTAGGCTGGTAAGTTCATTTTGGTTATTGGTAATTTGCGCTTCATTTTTATCACGCAACCATAAAGTAAGCTCAGCAACTAAATCGCTCACTGGCACAAATAACTCCGCTTGCTGTTGTTTTCGCTCAACAAGATCTACATGCGCTGTTTGTAATGTGGCATATAAGCGTTGCCATTGGTGGGTATAATCTTTATCTGTTTTTACAAATTTAAGTTCATCGATACTTTGCAGGGATGATTGCCATTTATCGACAATGAGCTTATCTAGCGATTCGCTTTTTAATACCCAGTTTTGCCTAGTGGCGCGCTCAAGGCTGTTGAGTTCTTGTTTAAGAGTATTAAACGATTTGGTAACTTGGTAGTTGTTACTCACGATACTTTGAGTCACTGCTAACTGCTTGTTAAGCGCATTTAAAAACACAATTACCACTATAGAAAGGGGGAGTAACGAAAGCAGCATACTCATTGCAAATTGCCCAATTAAGTTAGGCCGCCAGTTAAGCATTGCCTGGTATCTTTTAGCTATAGTAGCTGGCATTGCATTTAGTCCTTTTAGAGTTAAGCTTTGTATTATTAAACGTCTACCTTATACACTAGCTGAACCTGCAATTATATTAAATACGATTAACAGCCAGCGCTACAAAAACAATGTGTCGCCAAATAGAGACAACGCAAACCATTGATTTCAAAGCCCTCTCTTCAATCTCACTACATAGTGTTGCTATAGGCACACAAAAATTACAATAACCCCGGTAAAAATTTCTCACTTCCTTCAAATAAAAACACTAACCAATTGAAAATTAACAACAATTATTGTTGGCATCATTTTTGTATTATGAATAATAACTTTAATCAATAGGGAAATAATTATGAACAAACGCATTTTAGTAATTTCATCGTTACTGGCTTTAGGCTTTTTAAGCGCTAACGCACACGCAATGGACGTTCACGCGACTTTTAACGAGCTTGATAAAGACAGCAACGGGACATTAAGTGAAGCCGAAGCAGGTGAAGATGCCGTTTTACACGAGAATTTTTCTCAAATTGATACTAATCAAGATGGGCAATTGTCGCTAGATGAATTCAAAAAATTTATTCAATAAACTCATTTAATAAGGAACGTGATTATGAAACAACTTATAGCCGCTTTTTCATTAATGTTTTTAGCAATTAGTGCCACCGTACTAGCATCGCCAACAAACGTGCGCTTTGCCCATTTAGATAAAGATATGGATGGACAAATATCAATTGTAGAAGCAAAGGAAGACAAAGAAGTAATGAGACAATTTGCCGATTTAGATGAAGACGGTGATGAAAAAGTTTCAAAAAAAGAATTTGAAAGCTTTAAGCCTTAATGAGTAATTACTGATTAAGCTTTACTTAAGCTTGTTACAGGTAAACTGAATTTAAAAGCATTTGCCATAATCCCTGAGGGAGTGTGTAAAAGGATTTAATGTTGGGAGTTAAATTACGGCAAGTGCTTTTTACTTTAGCCATAAACTTTAGATACATCTTTTGGAAGGAATACCATGAAGATACTTTCCCTTGTTATAAGCATTTTAATGCTATTAAGTTTTGATGCTGCGGCACTTGATGTAAAGCAACGCTTTGATCACCTAGATAGCGACAAAAGTGGCTATTTAACACACGAAGAACTTGATCCCCAACCACAACTTTTAAACACCTTTGTAAAATGGGACAAAAACCAAGACAACCAAATTTCGCTAGTCGAATTTAAAAGTTATCTAACTAACAACCTTTACTAAGTGATTTATATGAAAAGTATTAGCTATATAACGCTGCTGGCGTTTAGTATTTTTAGCGCATTTAGTTTTGCCGCAAGTAACGACATTGCAAAGCAATTTAAAAAGCTAGATAGAAACAAAGATGGTTTTTTATCACGCTCAGAAACCGCTATAGACCCTGCTTTGTGGTCACGATTTTCAAGCTACGATAGCGATAAAGACGGCAAGTTAGCACTAAACGAATACGGTTTATATGCAAGTAAGTAGTTTTATAGCTAGGTAAACAAACACCTAACTTTTTATACTGATGTGTTCCTAACTTTAATCATTTCTCCCATCAGGGCAATGCACCAAATACTCTGCATCAGTAGGTTTTAGCTCACCATAAAATCCATTTCAGTATAGGTCAGTACAGGTTGCTTACTTTCATTGTTAGCTGTTGGTTTACAGTGTAATAAGCTTATAGAAGCTGCAGCATAAACATCAAATACTCCCTCAGGATAGGACGAAATGACACTATCCCCTTGAGCCCTACCTTGTGAGTTAACTAGTACAGAGAGCTCAACACAACCTGAAATACTTTTCTTTGCGGCTTTTAGCATCGTGCCCAAGGGGAGTAATAAATAGAGGGCTTTCATAGCATTTCCTTATGCTTTATTGATTATTTTACATACTAAACAATCATATCGATTACCTATTTTGTAAACAGTTAATATAGAGAAAAACATTAAAATGAGGTCTATCAATTCATTGGTATTATAAAATCAAGTTTGTTAATGTAAGTAAATTAACAATAAAAATTAAGTAACTATGCCACTCAAAAAAATAATCAAACCACTCATACTAGCCAGCCTTTGCGCTAGTTCTAGCTACACTCTCGCACAAACAAAAGTAATTTATAACGCCAATGGTTATACCCCTTTATACAAAGGTGAAGTACAGCAGTTTTCTACCCTCGTCATTAAAAATGGCAAGGTCGTTAAGCTAGGTAGCGAAACACTTAAAGATAGCTACCCAGATGCCAAGCTAATTGACGCACACGGTAATACCTTATTACCTGGCTTAATTGATGCTCATGGGCACGTTATTGGCCTTGGCGATAATTTATCGCAACTTGACGTACGTGGCGCAAAATCGGTTGATGAAGTAACAAATAAACTAAAAGTATTTGCCGATAATAAACAAGGTTGGATTATAGGGCGAGGTTGGAACCAAGAGCTTTGGGCTGATACACGCTTTCCTACGGCTAAAGATTTAGACAAAGTAGTTAGCGAACGACCTGTGGTGCTTTCTCGGGTTGATAGTCACGCCATTTGGGTTAATTCAAAAGTGCTCGAACTTGCTGGTATTACCGCCCAAACAAAAGCCCCTGAAGGCGGTGAAATAATTAAAGACGAATTTGGCAATCCTACAGGTATTTTTATCGATAAAGCAGAATCGCTAATTGCCCAGTATATGCCAGCCCCTTCAAAACAAGATATAAGTGACTCACTAGATGCAGCAGGTAAGCATTTATTAAGTTTAGGCATTACCTCTACTCACGATGCAGGTATTGATAAAACCACATGGGAAGTTTACAAAGAGCGCGGCGACCTTGGTAATTTGCCATTACGTATTGTGGCAATGCTAAGTGGTGCAAGCCCTGATTTAGGCACAATGTTAAAGGCAGGCAGATACCACGATAAAAATGACTTTATGGAAATTCGCAGTGTTAAAGTTTACGCCGATGGCGCACTTGGCTCTCGCGGAGCCGCTCTGATTGAAGAGTATGCAGACAGACCTGGTCACCATGGCTTAATGCTTGAAACACAAGGAAAACTCGAAGCGCTCTTTACACAAAGCTTTAAAAGCGGCTTTAGCGCAAATACTCACGCAATTGGCGATAAAGCAAATAAAGTAGTACTTGATGCCTATCAAAATGTGTTTAAAAAAACGGGCGGTATATTACTACGTAACCGAATAGAGCACGCACAAATTGTAACGCCTGAGGATATCCCTCGCTTTAAAGCGTTAAAAATAATCCCTTCAATGCAGCCGGTGCATGCCACCTCTGATATGCATATGGCAGAGCAGCGTTTAACTGGAAAGCAACTAAGCGGCGCCTACGCGTGGCAAACATTTTTACAGCAAGGTTCGGTTGTTGCAGCAGGGTCTGATTATCCTGTAGAGCTTGCAAATCCATTCGACGGTTTGTATTCAGCCATTACACGTATGGATCATAACAAACTACCTGAAAACGGCTGGCGTGCAAGTGAAGTACTAAGCCGCGAAGATGCATTACGTGCATTTACTCTTGGTGGCGCCTATGCGGCTCATCAAGAATTTCAGGTGGGTAGTTTAGAAACAGGTAAATGGGCAGACTTTATTTTAATTGATAAAGACTACTTTAAAATACCTGTTGACGAGATATATAAAACCAACGTACTACAAACATGGGTTGCAGGTAAGCTACGCTATAAAAAAGAAGAGGTTACAAAAGCACTATAATAAAAAATAAACAAATTAATTATTAAATTTAATTAAAGTAATCAAAAAGTGTGTCGATAAGGAGGAGTATTTATAAAATCCCCTTATGTTTCAGGAAGAAAACATGTTATCAAAAAAAATAACTCTTACTTTATCGGCACTTTTTACACTGTCGCTTTCGGCGTGTACTACTCATCCTGTTTATAACGGACACGCGCCACATAACAATATTGGCTATAATAACGTTCATAACCGCTATGCTACAGACCATCAACCACGCGTTAATAACTGGCAATTTCCTGAAAATAATTATCGCCCAATTAACAGCAGTAAGTTATTAAGTAATTACACTGAGCAATTAGCAATGAAGCTAATTGAGAATATGAATTACATAAATAGCGGTACGCCTATCGCTATTACCTCGTTTGTAAATTTAGACGATAACCTTCAAACAACTAATATTTTTGGTAATCATTTAGCTGAAAGCTTCATTACTGAATTACAAGAATTTGGTTTGTCTGTTGTTGATTATAAGCATACAGGTACAGTGCATGTAACACCGATGGGTGATTTTTCGTTTAGTCGAAATGGTAAAGATATTAAAGGGTATCCACATATTGAATACACTTTAACTGGCACGCTTACATACACTAACCGTGGTGTTATTGTTAATGCCCGAATTATTGGTGCGAAATCTAAAGTAGTGGTGTCATCAGCTAAAGGGTTTATTCCAAGTTTTGTAGTTGAATCTTTGTACCCTACTCGCAGAACTGATGGAATAGTATTAGACGCAATTCAATAAAAGCAAAAAGGGTTAACGCTAGTTAACCCTTTTTTGTTTGTGTAGCGAAGTGCGTTTAACTAAACATCTCTTTTACATCATTTAGCATATCGTTGTATTCATCGCTTGTGAACAGCTGCATAGACGGTATTACACCTTTATCTATGTATGTTTGCAGCGCCGCCGATTTATCAGTAACTTGTAGCGTGCCCTCTAAAATAGCCCCTACTCGAATAAAGTCTACATAACTAACCTTCTCTGGTTTGTAACTTGGGTCTGCCCAGCTATGAGCTACATCTACAAACTCTTTAGGAAACTCCCAAGCTTGCATAATTGATGAGCCTACCTTCCCGCTAAGTTTTTGAATTGCATGAGCTAAAAAGCTTGGGTTAGCAAACACTTCAGGATGGCGCTCTGCCTCGGTTAAAATTGGTAAAACACCAATATTATAAACAAGTGATGCTAATGTAATTGAATCACGGTTTAACGAAGTGTGTTTATTATTTTTTAGGTAAAATTCCATGAGTGATATTGAATGACTCGCAACTGTTAGTGTTTTTTGCCAAGCCTTGCTCATGTAACCTTTAATTAGCTCATTATTTGATACAAACAGTTGCTCCATAGCCATAGCAGTTGCAATATTTTTAATCTGACGCAACCCAATTCGAGTCACTGCTTGTTGTAAATTGGATACTTTTACAGAACGTCCCATAATCGCACTATTGGCTACTTTTATCATTCGAGCTGAAAGCGCGGGATCTTGCGAGATCACATCTGACATTTGCATTAAATTCACATCAGGGTTATCAGCAGCTTGGCGAACCTTAATCGCTACCTCAGGTAGCGTTGGTAAAACGAGAGTATCATTATTTATTCTATCGACTAAAATCGTTAATAAAGCATTTTCTGTAGACATAAAGTCGCCATCCTTTTGTGTTCAGCCTGTAAAGTAACTGCAAACTCAGGCAGTTATTTTCCGTATTCGTAATATAATTAGTATTATCTAACTTACCGATAAAGTTAAGGAAATTACAGAAGTTTATTTTTATTTCTGATGCGTTAACGCATATGTTTGCCTTACAACACCAAATACTTGCTATTTACCAATTAGTTTTGCTTTAATGCACACACAATAAGGAAGCGTTTGTACATATTTAGTCTTTAACCAAAGCAGTACAAATTATCAAACTTACTTTTCCACAGGCAATATAATGAACTTAAATAAAATTAGCCAAGCAATTGCGCTTTCTGGTGTCGTTTTTCTTAGTGCATGTTCTGAACAAGCGCCGTCTTCTACCGACAACACAGCCACAGAACTTGCTCAAAAAAGCAATGCACAATCAGGCCCTGAGCTTATTAACATAGATAAGCAACGTTTAGATATTTACACCGACTTTAGCTTAAAAAGTGATTTATCACATTTGAGCGACAATCAACGAGCGATGGTTGCAAAACTTATTGACGCTTCAAAAATTATGGACGAGTTATTTTGGAAGCAATCTTTTGGTGAAAATAAAGATGTTCTTTTAGCAAAGTTAAGCAACGACAAAGTACGTAAATTTGCCGATATTAACTACGGTCCATGGGATCGTTTAAATGGCGATGAAGCGTTTTTATCCAGCTATAAAGAAAAACCTCTTGGCGCACAGTTTTACCCTGCTGATATAACTAAAGAAGAGTTAAACAATGCAGATGTTGAAGACAAAACTGGGCTTTACTCTGTAATTAAGCGTGATGAGCAAGGCAAGCTTTACAGCGTGCCATATTCAAAAGAATACGCTGATGAGCTTACAACTGCCGCCGACCTTTTACGTCAAGCAAGTAAACTTGCTGACGATAAAGAATTTGCTAATTACTTAAATCTGCGTGCTGATGCTCTACAAAAAGATGACTTCCAAGTTTCTGACTTTGCTTGGATGGACATGAAGAACAACCCAGTAGATGTGGTTATTGGTCCAATTGAGACCTATGAAGATCAATTATTTGGTTACCGTGCTGCTTATGAGTCTTATGTACTTATCAAAGATTTAAAATGGAGTGAACGTTTAGCTAAGTTTGCAGCATTTTTACCGGAGCTTCAAAAAGGCTTACCCGTTGATGCTAAGTACAAGCAAGAAATACCAGGCTCTGACGCCGACTTAAATGCATATGATGTTGTTTACTACGCTGGGCATTCAAACGCGGGTAGTAAAACAATTGCAATTAACTTACCAAACGATGAGCAAGTACAGCTAGAAAAAGGAACTCGTCGTCTGCAACTTAAAAATGCGATGCGTGCCAAGTTTGATAAAATTCTAGTACCAATTTCAGAGCAGTTAATTGTAGCTGAGCAACGTAAACACATTACTTTTGATGCATTTTTTGCCAATACGATGTTCCACGAAGTGGCTCACGGTTTAGGTATTAAAAATACAATTACTGGTAAAGGCACTGTTCGTCAATCACTACAAGAACACGCAAGTGCGCTTGAAGAGGGTAAAGCCGATATTTTAGGCCTGTACATGGTTGAGCAGTTGCTTAAAAAAGGCGAGATCACTGAAGGCACACTTGAAGATTACTACACTACGTTTATGGCGGGTATTTTCCGTTCAGTACGTTTTGGTGCATCGAGTGCGCATGGACAAGCAAACATGATCCGCTTTAACTTTTTTGCACAAGAAGGCGCATTTTCTAAAAATGAAGCGGGTTTATACAGCATCAACATGGAAAAAATGAGCACTGCTATTGCTAATCTTTCTCGCTTAATTTTGACTCTACAAGGTGATGGCGATTACGAAAAAGTAGATCAACTAATTGCAACGCATGGTGATATCAAAGAAGAACTTGCTAAAGACTTAGAAAAACTAAGCAAAGCAAATATCCCTGTAGATGTAACGTTTAAGCAAGGTAGGGAAGTTTTAGGGCTTAAATAAGTTTAGTTAAACTTAGCTAACCCCTAAAAAAGCGTTGCAGCTTAAAACTGCAGCGCTTTTTTTAACTCTGTAATTTTTACATCTGTATACGGCACAGCTGGGTACTTACCCCAAATTGGCGCAGGCCAAGCAGCATCAGTAGTAAAGCGTGCAATATGGTGAATATGTAATTGCGGCACCATATTACCCAAAGCAGCTATGTTTAACTTATCAGGGCTAAACACATCCACTAATAATTTACTTAGCTTGGCTGACTCTTTTAAATACACAATTTGATCATCCTCAGATAAATCAATTATCTCTTTTAAGTTAGCCTGCCTAGGCACTAATACAAACCACGGATATTGGCTGTCGTTCAATAAAAGCACTTTACACAGTGGCCAATCGGCAAGCTCTATACAGTCACGTTTAAGTTCTGGCGCTAGTTTAAATTCAGGGTTAGTCATTGTTATGTCCTACTTTGTCTTTAATAATCGCCACTTTATAGCATTTAGTTGCAGTTGCACACGCTTGGCTTTACCATCAAAGCAATATTTATAATAAGCTAAGGCAACCTTGTGCTAAAAAAAATAAAACACCTCTCACTAGCCCTCCCGTTAATGGTTGGCGCTATTAGTGTTCAAGCAAAACCTTTATCGTTGGAACGTATTTTTGACGATCCAAGCCTTTCTGGTAAATCACCTGTACAACTTAAATTTTCGCCTGATGGCAGCCGTGTAACTTATTTACAAGGCAAAAGCGATGACTACAATCGCTACGATTTATGGGAATATAATCTAAAAGATAACACCAACCGTGTGCTAGTTGATTCGGAAAAATTATTTTCAGGCCCAGAAAACCTATCTGATGAAGAAAAAGCACGCCGCGAACGCCAACGTATTTTTGGTAAAGGGATATTAGAATACAAATGGTCTAAAGACGGTAAAGCACTTTTATTCCCACTTAACGGCGACCTCTACTATTACGATTTAGCCTCTGCTAAAAGTAAAAAACTAACCGACACTGAAACATTTGAAACTGATGCGCGCTTTTCACCTAAAGGTAACTACGTATCGTTTATTCGAGAGCAAAATCTATTCGCTTTAGAGCTTGAATCAGGTAAAGAGATTCAACTTAGTAAAGATGGCGGCGGTGTAATTAAAAACGGCATGGCCGAATTTGTAGCTCAAGAAGAGATGAGCCGTATGACAGGTTACTGGTGGTCAGGGGATGAAACTAAAATTGCCTATACCCGCGTTGACGAAACCCCAGTAAAAGAAGCTATCCGTAACGAAATTTACGCTGATGAAGTTAAATTATTTAACCAACGCTACCCGTTTACAGGCACCGATAACGTAAAAATTCAACTCGGTGTAGTTAAACTAAATGATCAAAAAGTAGATTGGATTGATTTAGGTAAAGATGAAGACATTTATATCGCGCGTGCTAAATGGCTAAAAGACGGCAATACACTGTCGTACCAATGGCAAAATCGCTCACAACATAAATTAGAGCTTCGTTTTTATAACAGCGGAACTAAAGCCCAAAAAGTAGCATTAACCGAAAACAGCGAAACGTGGATTAACTTACATTTTGATCTTGAGTTTTTAAAAGACAAAAAACATTTTGTATGGGCATCTGAGCGCGACGGTTTTAAACACTTATATCTGTATCGCACAAACGGTCAACTTGTTCGTCAAATCACCTATGGTGATTGGGCTGTTGATAGCTTAAAAGGTATTGATGAGAAAAAAGGCATTATTTACTTTGCCGGCCGAAAAGATACACCGCTTGAAAGCCATTTATACAGCGCGCCTTTATTTAAAAAAGGCGATGCCAAACGTATCACCGAAAAAGGTCAGTACCATAATGTTGTGCTAGCAAAAGACAGCAAAACCTTTATCGATAATAGCTCGTCTGATAATAAACCAAACTCAGCAGCGCTTCGTAAAGTAAACGGCGAATTTATTACATGGCTTGAAGAAAATAAGCTAGATAGTAGCCACCCCCTTACTCCTTATTTAAGCGACTTAACAAAACCAGAATACGGCACAATTAAAGCCGAAGATGGCCAAGTTATGCATTACCGTTTATTTAAGCCTAGCACCATTGCTGATGGCAAAAAGCACCCTGTTATTGTTAACGTATACGGCGGCCCGCATGCCCAACGAGTGACAAATAGCTGGCGTAGTAAAAACTTGTACTTTCAGTACATGGCGCAACAAGGTTACGTAATTTTTCAACTAGATAACCGTGGTTCGTACAACCGTGGTAAAAAGTTTGAAGATGCTATTTATAAACATTTAGGTGTGGTTGAGGTTGCCGATCAAATTAAAGGTGTAGAGTTTTTACGTACACTTGATTACGTAGACCCACAACGAATTGGTGTTTATGGCCACAGCTACGGCGGCTATATGGCACTTATGACTATGTTTAAAGCGGGCGATTACTTTCAGGCTGGCGTATCAGGTGCTCCAGTAACCGATTGGGCATTATACGATACACATTACACTGAGCGTTATTTAGGTCACCCTGATACGAATGCTAAAGGCTACGAAGACAGCGCAGTATTCCCATATACCGATGGCTTAAAAGGCCCATTAATGATTTATCATGGAATGGCTGACGACAACGTGCTGTTTACTCATTCAACTAAATTGTTTAAACAACTGCAAGATAACGAAAAACAGTTTGAAATGATGACCTACCCAGGCTCTAAGCACAGCCTACGTGGTAAACAAGTGCAAACGCACTTACATCAAACAATTACAAACTTCTTTAATCGTCATTTTGATGTTAAATAAGTAAATAAAGTAATTATAGACTAAAGGCTGATTGATAAATCAGCCTTTTTTTTGCATTAATGGTCTTGGGCCTAGATTAAACTCTCTTTTTAGCTACGCTTATTCAATGCGCTAAAGCGCACACTTTTTGAGGATAAATGTATGCCTAGTCTACGTAGTTTTAGTATATTCCAACGTTTTTCACTGTTAATAGCAATTGTAGTGTTTGGGCTAATAGTACTGAGTATATCCAGCTTGACTAACCAATATAACTCTCTTAAAAACGAGCAGTATATTAAAACACAAAATGTAGTAGAAACTGCTTATAGCATTATTGAACACTTTTATGACCTCGAGCAAAATAATTCACTCACTCAACTGCAAGCTCAAACGCAAGCTCTTAATGCAATAAAAGCACTACGATATGACAAAACCAATTATTTTTGGATAAATGATTACCAGCCTGCAATGATAATGCATCCGATTAAACCTGCTCTCGACAGTAAAGACTTAAGCAATAATAAAGACCCAGATGGAAAGGCGCTCTTTGTGGAGATGGTTAATGTAGTCAAACGCGCTGGTGAAGGATTTATACCTTATAAGTGGCCAAAACCAGGTAAAGATCAACCAGTTGAAAAAGTAGCTTTTGTTAAAGGCTTTAATCAATGGCAATGGATTATTGGTTCTGGAGTGTATCTTGATTCAATTGACGAAGTATTTAGCGAGCAACGTAACCTAATCATAGTCAGTGCAATAATTATGATTATTGCTGTTATTTTACTTAGTTACTTTATAGGTAAAAGCATTCTAATACCTACTCGTTTAGCAGCGGATATGATGAAGGACATTTCACAAGGCGAAGGTGACTTAACCCGTGCCTTAAATGAATCAGGTAATGATGAAATATCTGAGTTATCGCGCTCATTTAATTTGTTTGTTTTGAAAATGCGTGAGTCACTAGCTCATGTATCCAAAAGTGCGAGTGATGTTAGCGATCATGCACATACAGTTGATGAATCAAGTAGAACCAGTCTCTCATTTATAGAACTACAAAATGACAGCTCAACCCAAGTTGCAGCCGCAATGGAACAAATGACCCATCAAATACATGATGTGAGCCGTAACGCCGAAGCCGCAGAGCAAGCTGCAAAGGATGCTGCAAAAAATGCATCAACGGGTAGAAGTGTAGTTACTCAAACAATTACAGCTATAGAAACACTCTCAAACAATATAGAAACAGTGAGTCGTGTAACTGCTGATTTGGCCAATGAAAGCCATAATATTGGTTCTGTGCTTGATGTTATAAGAAGCATATCGGAGCAAACTAACTTACTAGCATTAAACGCTGCCATAGAGGCTGCTCGCGCAGGAGAGCACGGCAGAGGCTTTGCTGTTGTTGCAGATGAAGTACGTACACTCGCGAGTCGTACGGGGCAAAGTACTGACGAAATTCAAACCATGATCACTAAACTACAAGAAGGTGCAAAAGCCGCAGTAGAAGCAGTTAAATCAAGCCAAGCGCTTTCGGTCTCTACCGTAGAGCAAGCTTCGTCTGCTAATACTTCACTTAATGAAATAGAACGACTTGTTTCAATCATTACCGAAATGAATAGCCAAATTGCACGTGCAACAGAGCAACAAACTCAAGCAGCTGATGAAGTTAATTTACGTATTAATGAGCTTTCACACTCAACAGAGCAATCACTTAATAATACTAAGCAACTTACAAGTACTAGCGATAACCTCAAGCAAAGTAGCCAAGAGCTATCTAGCATGGTCCATCGTTTTAAATTAGATTAATCGATACCGTTCTCATAAAATGCGAAAGCCCTGAATTAACAGGGCTTTTTTATTACGTGTAAGTTTTTAGCTTACAAACAGTAACGTGCAAACAAGCTCGTTACTGATGCAGCTGTTGGCTTGCCATGCTGCCAATCACCACCTTCAACACCGCTACCTGCAATATCCATATGAACATAAGGTAAAGGTTGTGCAGAGTCGTTACCGTGCTTATCAAGCCCACCAACAATAGCCATAAACGCCATAGGGAACTGATGCCCACGAGCAGTAACAGCAGATGCTGCGTTATTGCTCGAGAGTACATCGTCAGCTAGCGTGCGTGGTTTAATAAAGTCGTAATCTTCACGGCGAGAACGCGATACTTCAGCGCCATCGGCCCACAAATCTCCAAGGTCAGCTATTTGACGTGAAACACCAGCGCTACGAGCTGGACCATTTTCAACATACGCACCGTAAGGGCCCATTGCACGTGCCGCGTGACCCGTTAATGTAGCAACAGTAAACAACGTTGGGTTTATTTCGCCTTTAGCTAAATCTTTCATTTCGCTAAGCAGGTCACCCATTGCCAAGCGCCCTTCTGCATCGGTATTACCAATGCGTACACGGATACCTTCGCGGCTAGTAATAATTTCATCTGGCACAAAACAATCCGAACCAATAGAGTTACGAACAACGGCTAAGTACGATACCACCTTAACGCCTTTAGGCTGATAATCCGCAACAGCTTTCATAAAGCCCGCAACAGAAGCTGCACCGCCTTTATCACGACTCATGCCTGCCATATGGCCACCTACTTTTAAATCTGCACCGCCTGTATCGTATACAAGACCCTTACCTACAAACATAAGTGTGCGAGTAATTTCACCCTCTGGTACATATTCAAGCTTAACAACACGTGGGTGATGGCGCTCAACTGCATAAGATGCACGAGCAACAGTGCTTAGCATTGGGTAGTTTTTATCAATAGCTGCAATATCATCAATTACTTCAACTGCAATGCTTGAGCCTTTAAATAAATCAACGCAGTAATCAGCAAAACGTGGTGGAGCCATACGCTCAGGTTCAGTGCCACATAAATCACGCGCGGCATATTGGCCAGCTGCAATTGCATTAACAGCTTTGATTGTTTGCTCGCTTGCGCCAACTAAACCAATTTGAGTAATAGGTTCAATACTTTCACCGTGATATTCACGCGCTTCTAATGGCTGCCATAAGGCTTGGCAAGCGCCTAAATAAGAAACTTCTAAAGCATGCTGATAACGGCTATCACCATTTAAATTTGGTAAAAATAATGCAGGATTAACACTACCCGACGCTTTTGCTTCGTTAATTGCTAATTTAGCAGCATCAAAATAACGGCGAACATCGTCGTAATCTCTATTTAACGGACCCGTTGGCGCAAGTACAACGCGTTTGTTTTCAATCACTAATAAAGTAACTTGTTTACCAATGCGAGAATCAACTTTTGCTTGGTCTAAAATAGCATCACGTAATGAGTTATTTGGTAATTGAGAAAAGTCATCACTAATAATAATAAGCGCATCATGAGATGTGCATTCAAGGCTTGCACTAACCGCTTGAGGGTATGCCATAAATAAAGTCCTGTTAGAAAACATAAGCCCCTATTATCGTCGATTTAAATATTGAAGACCAGCAAGGTGCGATGAGCTAATTATACAACTTGCCAATAAATGGCAACTTGGAGTTACAGGCTTTACAGCTTAATCGAGAATACTCAGTTGGAAGTTTTGTTCTGGCTCGCTTTTAATGCCAACGCCTATGCCAAGTAATCTTACAGGTTGTTGTAGCCCTCGTTGATAGGCCTTAGTAAGGAGTTGAATAAATATTTCTGTGTTTAGATCGTGGTATGCCTGATCGGCTGAGGTCACTACAAAGTTTGCAAACTTCACTTTAACACTCAGCTTATTAATACGGTTTTGTAATTGCTGTTTATTAAGTCTTAAAACTAATTCGTCTAACAATTTTGGTAGCTCATCTAAGCACTCTTGCAAACTTGTTTTATTGTATTCGTAGGTATGTTCAACACTCAGCGACTTTCTGATGCGATCTGTTGATACTTTACCAACATATTCACCTGCACATTTTTGATAAAGCGACACACCAAAATTACCCACATGTTGCTGCATCCAGTTAACGCCTTTTTCACGTACATCCTTGCCGGTATATAAGCCTTTTAAATTTAGCTTTTCGAGCGTTACTTTACCCACCCCCGGAATTTTACCCAGCGGTAATTGCGCTAAAAAATCATCGATCTCATGAGGCAAAACGACAAACTGACCATTAGGCTTTTTTTCGTCACTCGCTATTTTGGCAATAAATTTAATTGGTGCAATACCTGCTGATGCAGTGAGCCCCGTGGCATTGTAAATATCGGCTCTTATTTGCTGTGCAATAAGTGTGGCGCTGCCTTTACAAGCGGTGCTATCTGTTACATCTAGGTAGGCTTCATCTAAAGAGAGTGGTTCAATTAAGTCTGTGTAGCGGCTAAATACTTCACGTATTTGGTTTGAAGCTTCTTTGTATACAGCCATACGCCCAGGGACAATAACTAAATCGGGGCATAACTGTTTAGCATGATAGTTCGACATAGCCGATCGCACGCCATACTCCCTCGCTATATAGTTAGCGGTTGAGAGCACGCCTCGTCGGCTATTGCCTCCAATAGCAAGCGGTACACATGCAAGTTTTGGATTATCTCGCATTTCTACTGCTGCATAAAAGCAATCCATGTCTATGTGAATAAACTTCTTCATCACCACAACACAACTGTTTATTTATACAGTCATTATTATGTAATCACTTGTGATAAGCAAGCCTAGGGCCTGTTTATCTTTCGAGGTTAAATTTGCAGCAGTATGTTTGGTATTTAGGCAAGGCAGAGCCTATGTAGTGTGGTTATTCCCCATAAATAGGCGATAACGTAGCACAAATGCCAAACATACGCTGCCCGAAGGGTTCTGCCTAGGGGCAATTTGCTCTTTGTTGCTCGGTTTTTACTTAGTCCACTAGGTCACAAACCTCGCGCCGCGATTAAATAGCCCCTAGATTGAACAAATTTTAATCCTAAAAGGTCAACAGGCCCTAGTTAGCGATTAAAAAAAGCGCTTATTACCTTCTTGCTCTTTATAACCGCGCAACCAAAACATAACCTCGAAAAAAAACCCTGCTAACATCAAAATAATAGCGCCTGATTCGTTACCCATTGCGTAACAGGTAAAAGAGGCTATAAAAACCAAACAAGCTAAGGACCAATTAATTATGTTCTGCATATTTCTACCTCTGTGTGTTTTTGTGTTTGTCTGTGCAATTTAACTGTAGACCTAAAATTAAATAGGTACAATCATCTTATAAAAAAACATGCCATTAATTACCTTGAGCTCGTAACCCCATGTTGATAATCTAAGTACTTTAAAATTAAGGGCCAATAAATAATGCAAACGTTTAAAGATCAGCACCCTATCCATACCGACATCACCGTAGCGTGGGCTGATATGGATGCACTACAACACGTAAATAATGTAGTGTATTTACGTTACTTTGAAATAGCCCGAATCGACTTCTTAAATAAAATAAATCTGTTCGATACAATAAGCCCTAATGGCGTGGGCCCGGTAATAAGCGAAAATAACATTCGTTATAAACGCCCAGTTATATTCCCAGATACGCTTACAGTCGGTGTTACTATTTCTGATATAAAAACAGACCGCTTTAATATGAACTATACCGTTTATAGCCATGCACAAAACGCTATAACAACAACAGGCACTTCAAAAGTGGTTATGTTTGATTTTGAAACAGGCCAAAAAGCCCTCATTGCAGAGCCTCTTTTATCGGCGTTAGTTAGCTACTCTCAAGACGAGCAATAAGGAATTCTCATGCAATACAGCCCACTTGGCAGCAGTGGTATTAACGTTTCAAGAGTATGTTTAGGCAGTATGACTTGGGGTAAACAAAATACTCAAAGCGATGCTGATGAACAAATAGCCTACGCGTTAGAGCAAGGCGTAAACTTTATTGATACAGCCGAAATGTATGCGGTACCGCCCTCTCCAGAGACCTATGGTAAAACTGAGGAAATTATTGGCGATTGGCTATCGCGTAATCAGCAAAAGCGCAGCGATGTGGTACTTGCTACAAAAATTGCAGGCAATGGATTATCGTGGGTACGTGATGGTGGCAATATTACGCGCCAAACGGTAATAGAAGCCGTAGACGATTCACTTAAGCGCCTTAAAACCGACTATATTGATTTATATCAGCTGCATTGGCCAAACCGCTCTACCCCGCACTTTGGCAGACAGTGGCCCGGCACTCTTAAATTTACCGACGTAAATACACAAGAGCAGAAAGCTAGTATGCTTGATATTCTAGAAGGCCTTAATGAATGTGTTAAAGCAGGTAAAATTAAGCACTGCGGTTTATCTGACGATACGCCATGGGGTATAAGCCAGTTTTTAAGTTTGGCCAAAGAGCATAACTTACCGCGTATGGTATCTATTCAAAATGAGTTTAGCTTAGCGCACGCTAAAGACTGGCCGTATTTAATAGAACAATGTGTACACGAAGATATTGCCTACTTACCGTGGTCGCCCTTAGCAGCCGGTTTATTAACGGGTAAATACCTAAACGGTGCTCGCCCTGAAGGATCTCGTTGGACCTTCATGCAGCGCAACGGTATTTTTAGAGATACACCCAATGCAGAGCAAGCCACTAAGCAGTATGTTGAGCTGGCTCATGCAAACAATATTACTCCAGCACAACTAGCACTCGCATGGTGTAACCAAGTAGATGGCGTAACCTCTTCAATTATTGGTGCAACAAGCATAGCCCAATTAAAAGAAGATATTGATGCATTTAACATCACGTTAAACGACGAAATTCTTAGTGAGATTAACACTATATTTAAAAACTATCCTATGCCTTACTAAGCATATACCAGTTAAAAGCAGCCTTGAACAAGGCTGCTTTTAACTAAAATATTTGACCCTACTACAACCAACACTATACTTTAATTAAGTTTTCTTAATTCAACGAACACTTATCAATGCTGAGAAACGGATACTATGCATTTTGCTTATTAATTGTATTTAACGCGCATGCTGTTGAACAAAAATTACAGCCTCTAGAAGAAATTATTTGGCTACAAAGTTACACGCCCCCTTTTCATATAGCTAAAAGCGAAAGTGCACCACAAGGCGGTATTTGCGACAACCTAACCGAGCAACTCATTAGAACCATAACAGATGTAAAACATACCCGCTTAATTGTCCCTCAGCAGCGTATAAATAAATATTTAAGTGAAGGAAAAAGCGTATGCTTCCCGTGTGTTATTTATAAAAAGCATAATAACCAACTACTTAACTACTCAAATCCAACAACGGTATATCCCCCATTTTCAATTATCACGACTAAAGAGCTAAAGCCCAAATTAGAAGAAAAGCACGGCTCGCCTATTCACCTTATTAATTTATTAACCGACCCGCAATACGTATACGGGCAAGCTGCTGCACGTAAATTTACAACTAAAATTAATACAATTATTGAAAACACAAAACAAGATAAAGAATCGTCGTTAAGTTGGAGTAGCGAAAATGAAAGTCAGGCTGTTATAGCACGCTTGAGTCATGGCTTTTTAGACTACTCAATTGATTACCCGTTTATGGCCGATTACTTTAATAAACAAGGGGAATATACGAATATACGAATATACGAATATACGAATATAGAGAGTGTACCAATTGCAGAAAATGACATTCAATTTATACGAGGAGCAATAGGTTGTGCGGCTAACGCACCTAATAATTTTGCACAGCAAGCGCTTAAAAAAATCAACCGCGCGCTAAAAAATAATGTACTACAATCGCCTGAGTATCAACAAAGTCAGCATAATTGGCTTAAAACTACCTTTGCCGACTTTGATCAACACTACCAACAGCAAGTTATTAATTTTTACTTACTTGCCACTGATGCTCAAGCAAGCACTGATCGTTAGTATAAAGTGCCACAGCAAAAATACTTTTAGGTGTTACCTCGCCTACGCCCGAAGGTGTCCCAGTCATTACTACATCACCATCTTCTAAGCTCATAAATTCACTAATTTCTTGTAAAATTGAGTCCGGATTATGCAGCATAAAATGAGTATCGCCTTGCTGAACTACTTTATTATTAATTTTAAGTTCAAAGGTAAAGTGCTTCATTGCATCAGTTAGCGCTACAAAATCAGTTAAAATTACAGAGCCGTCGAACGCTTTAGCGCGCTCCCATGGAAGTCCTTTATTTTTTAATTTACTTTGTACCGTGCGCTTAGTTAAATCAAGGCCGAGTCCAACACCTACAAATTTTTTATTTTTAACTACAAAACACAACTCGGTTTCATAATGCAGCGTATCGCCGTTGTGAGCTGCAAATAACGTATTAGTAATTGCGCTATTTGGTTTGTTAAATAACACCATTTGGTCTGGCGTTTCGTTGTTTAGCTCTGCAATGTGTGCGGTATAGTTACGGCCAACACACACTACTTTTGATGGTGTTAATTCTTCAGATACTAACTTTATTGAATACATATAAATAATGTCTCAGTTATTGGACCTGTTGACCTTTCAGGATTAAAATTTGTTCAATCTAGGGGCTATTTAATCGCGGCGCGAGGTTTGTAACCTAGTGGGCTAAGTAAAAACCGAGCAACAAAGAGTAAATAGCCCCTGGGCAGAACCCTTCGGGCAGCGCATGTTTGGCATTTGTGCTACGTTATCGCCTATTTATGGGGAATAACCACACTACACAGGCTCTGCCTTGCCTAAATACCAAACATACTGCTGCAAATTTAACCTCGAAAGATAAACAGGCCCTAGCTAATAAGCGTTTCAAGTAAGCTCAAATTAATAGGTTTAAGTAAAACTCGGTCAATATTTAAATCTTTTATTTCTCTAGGGTCTGGCTCTGCGCCACTTACAATCACCAAGCGTAGCTCTGGATATCGCTCATTAACTTGCTGGCCTAAATCAATGCCACGCCCATCGGGTAAATGCATGTCTAACAATACCTTATTAAATTGCTGGTCGTGATTAAGTATTTGCAAACATTGTGCGCAGCTAGACGCAATGACGGTTTCAACGCCTAGACTTTCTAAAAGTAGCTGCGTAATTTGCGCTGCATCGTGATCGTCTTCAACAAGTAAAAAGCGCTGCTTTTTCTCGGTTAAGCCCTTACTACAATTTATATCTTTAGCTTGCGGTGCATGCTCTGGCGCTACCAAATAATCTTGCAAACATTGATATAAAGCCGCGCTATCAACAGGTTTTGGTATTACATCGTTAAAGCCAAGTGCAGCAAGCTCCTCATGTATGCCTTTCATAGTAGCGGCAGTGAGCGCGATTATTGGGCCTTTGTAACCCATTTTTCTAAGCTCTATGGTAGCTTCCTTGCCGCCCATTACAGGCATATGAATATCAATAAAAATAATGTCGTAAGGCGCTTTATACGCATCTGCAATACGCACTTTTTCAAGCGCTTGTTGGCCATGTTCGGCATAATCGACGCGCGCACCACAGGTACTGATCATATGACCAACTAGCATGCGTAAATCACGTAAATCATCAACTACTAATACTCGCCCATGCACTTTACAAGGAGCCAGTTTACTTTGTAGTTGCGGAGCACTGCTAAAGTTAAGTACTTGGCGCTCTTCTTCACTAATATCACCGGGGTAAACCGAAATAGTAAACGTAGAGCCTTTACCAACTTCAGAGTGCAAACTAATATCACCGTGCATACGCGCTAACAATTCAGCACATATTGCTAAGCCAAGACCTGCACCACCTACAGAGCGCGATTCTACATCAGCTATTTGCTCAAACGGTTTAAATATCAGTTCTTGTTTTTCAGGGGCTATGCCCATGCCTGAGTCTTTAATGCTAAAAAATAGCATTTCAGTGTCATTAACCCATTGCGTCCACGCATTAACAACAATTTCGCCTTTATCGGTAAACTTAACCGCATTATTTATTAAATTTATTAAAATTTGGCGAACTCTTGTTGCATCAAGTCGTGCAACTAAAGGTAATGGCTGATGAGATTCAAAGCGCAGCGTAAGCCCCTTATCAAGCACCGATACGCGCATTAACGTGTATACATCGGCAAGCATGCTATCAAGGTTAACTTCACTTAAGGTTAGCTCTAACTTATCGGCTGCTATTTTAGACAAGTCGAGCACATCGTTTAATAGGCTCAATAAGTGTTTACCGTTTCGATAAATTACACCTAACTCATTTTCTGCTTGCTGACTAAAGTCGCTCTGCATTAATAGCTCGGTATAACCTAAAATAGACGATAGAGGAGTTCGTAATTCGTGGCTTAAATGCGCTAAAAATCGGTCTTTAGAACGGTTTTCTGCTTCGGCTTTTAAACGCTCTACTCGCTCACCTTCAACATCTTTACGCGCCAAAGCATAGCGAATAGCACGCGCAAAGCGGCTAGAGCTCATTTCTGTTTTTATTAAATAATCTACCGCGCCAGCATCAAGTGCCGCCGAATCTAGTTCGTCGTTTGACTGCCCGGTAAGCATAATAATAGGGCCGCTAAAACCATTCGCAATGGCCTCTTTTAATACATCTAAACCATTAGATGCACCCAAGCGGTAATCAAGCAGGCAAATGTCATGCTCATTTTTGCTAAGCGTTTCAATTGCCTGCTCTGGGGAGCTTATCCATTGAATGTTAAACGTGTGTGAATCCAATTGGTCCAGATAGTCGCAGGTGAGTATGTAATCATCTTCATCATCTTCTACAAGCAGCAACTGAGTCACTTTATCTAACATACAATCTCCTTTAATCGTTAAATGTTGTCGGTAGCTCTACAAATTCTACCCAGTATTTTCCAAGTGTTTTCATTAAATCAACTAGGCCATCAAACGTTACAGGTTTTGTAATGTAAGATGCAGCGCCTAGGTTATACCCTTTAACCATGTCTTCTTCTTGCTTAGACGTAGTTAAAATTACAACCGGAATACCCTTTAAGTTAGGGTTTGCTTTAATTGCTTCAAGCGCTTCACGGCCATCCATTCTAGGCATATTTAAATCAAGCAATATAAGCCCTGGGCGAGGCGATGTTGTCTTGTCTTCAAACTTACCTTTACGCTCTAAGTATTCAAGTAACTCAACACCATCTTCAACAAAGTGAAGTTCGTTAAGTACACGGCTTTCGGCAAGGGCATCTTGTGTTAATAAACGATCATCTTCATCATCGTCTGCCATTAAAATAGTAATCGGTTTTACTTTTGTATAGGGCATTTAAGCCTCTCCTTGCAATGTGAAAAGCGCAGCTTCCACAGGTAGTTTTATGGTGAAAGTTGCACCTTCACCGTCTTTACTTTGGGCTGTAATTGTTCCGCCATGCCGCTCCACAATACGCCTACATACAGAAAGGCCAATACCCGTGCCTTTATACTCTGAGCGGCCATGTAAACGCTGAAACGGTACAAATATTTTATCGGCGTAGTCTTGTGAAAAACCAATGCCATTGTCTTCTATTGTAATAACTTGAAAACTTAATTCGGTATTATGATCAGCACTAAAGATATTTTCATGCTGGTAACTAATTTTAATATGTGGACTTACATCTGGGCGTCTAAATTTCACCGCATTCGACAACAAATTTAAAAACAATTGCTGCATTTGGCTTTTATCAGCCTGAATAACCGGTAAGTCTTCTACATCTACTTGTGTATTAGACTCATCTATCGCAATTTCTAAATCACTTAATATATCAGTTAGCACTTCGTTTAAATTTGTATCGTCAAAGTCTTTACCACGCGTTGCTATACGCGAAAACTCTAATAAATCGTTTATTAAGTTAGACATACGTTGAGCTGCATTTTTCATACGGCCAATGTAATCAATCCCTTTTTCACCAAGTTCATCTTTAAACATTGTTTCAAGGCGATCGCTAAAGGCTTGAATTTTTCTAAGTGGTTCTTGTAAATCATGGCTCGCCACAAAAGCAAACTCTTCAAGCTCTCGGTTACTTCGGCTCAACTCGTCAGAATACAACGTTAACTCTTGCGTACGTTCAGACACTTTCGTTGCTAGTGTTTCGTTTTGTTTTTCAAGCTCAAAACGATACTGTGCTGAATTTCTTAAATTAAGGCGCGTCATAATAAACATACCAATAATAAGTAGTGCACTTGTTATTGCCGTTATAGCAAACGTAATTTTAGCCTCATTTTTTATCTTTGCTAACTTAGAAAAATGACTCACTTTGAAAAGTAATTCGCGGTCTTGTATTTCATTTACGTGTTCACGGATTTGCCTATAAAGATCTCGTCCTTTATGTGTATTTAGCACATACAATGCACGTCTTTCTCTATCATCAAGTGCAAGGTTAACGGTTTTTTTAAGCTCGTTAATTTTACTATCTACAAGCACTAGTAACTGAGCAATACGATCTGCTTGGCCATCAATTTCAGAGTGGAGCGATTTAACATGATCCGTTTGTGCCTGTATTTGCCCAATCGCATCATAGTAAGGCGTTAAATAATCAGCCTCTTCAGTTAATAAATAACCACGTTGACCCGACTCAGCCTGCACTATAGATAAATGCAATTGCTCAATTGCCGTTGTCAGCATACTTGTGTTGTCTAAACTCTTTTGGGTTTGTGTTAAACCTTGAATAGTGTTCAATGCTAAAAATGCGTTACCTACAATAATACTCAACACAACAACTATAAAAGCTGCCCAAGTAATATTCGCTTTACTTTGATGTTTTTGCTTGTTCATTAGCTTCCCGAGTTAGTGTTTAAACAACACTGTATTTATTGAGAGTCTGATATTTTTTGTAAACTTTCGCTGCACTGTTGGCAATTATTAATAATTTTATCAAGTGCATCTAACGCTTTTTCTTTTGGCATATCGTTTTCAAGTACCAATTTAATAAGCTCGGCATTCATCGAAATACGATTTAGCGGCCCTCTTGCATCGTGTACTAACTTATTAAGCTGCTCTGTTTGGTTATCGGATGTCATGCCCTTCCTCAGATCTATTTATATTCGCCAATACCGCCATACGCATTAAGGCGGTTATAAAGTGTTTTTGTACTAATACCTAACATTTGCGCAGCAAGTGTTTTATTACCTTGCACTTTATCAAGCGTTGCATGAATAAGTTCTTTTTCAACTTCTTCAATTGTTTGCCCTGCCGATACTGGCTTTTCTGCAGTTTGATTATTAACACGCGAAAACGGCGATTCTAAATTGTCAGGCAAAATAATATCGCTAGTTTGCGGATCACTCATAATAAATGCACGGTGTATCGCATGGCGAATTTCGCGCACGTTACCCGGCCATTCATAGCTTTGCAACTCTTTAAGCTGCGCTGGCGTCCAGCTAAATGCTGTGCCATTTTCGTCATTAAGTTGATCTAAAAAGGCTTTAGCTAATAAAGGAATATCTTCTTTTCTATCGCGTAGTGGCGGTATATCAATAGGAAAAACCGCTAGCCTAAAGTAAATATCTTCACGAATAATATTATTTTGTGCTAAATCGGTAAGCGAGCGGTTAGTGGCTGAAATAACACGGCAATTTGTTGGTATTTCTCTGTTACCACCGACGCGCGTTACTTTTTTAGTTTCAAGCACTCGCAGTAAATTTGGCTGCATATCAATTGGCATTTCGGTTACTTCATCTAAAAATAAAGTACCGTTATTTGATTGCTCAAATACCCCTTCTTTACGCGCTATAGCACCGGTAAAGGCGCCTTTTTCATGACCAAATAACTCACTACCAATTAACTCTTTTGAAAGCGCACCACAGTTACTCGCCACTAACGGGCCTTCACACTGGCTAGCGTTATGGATAGCTTGAGCAACTACTTCTTTACCTGCACCACTTTCACCCATCAACATCACGTTAGCATTTGTTTTAGCAACGCGTTCAATCATATTGTAAAGCTTGTGCATGACCTCTGATTCGCCAATTAAGCCACCAAAGTGACGCGTTATACCGCTCGACTTTGCTTTTTTAACTGCTTTTTTAGGGCCATTTAAAACCAGTTCTAAATCTTCGCGTTGTAATGGCTTTAATAAATGCCCTACATTTGGCTCACACATTTCAGCTAAAATACCCTTCACTGAAGGATGGCCCGAAATAAGTGTAATTTTTGGAGATTGCCCAATCATTTTTAAATGATCGAGTAAATGCAGACCGCTGCCATCTGGCAACATAAAATCTAACAGCACATGATCAAAGGTATTATTTTCAAACCATTGATGCGCTTCTTTTAAACTGGTTGCGGTGCTTATATTGTGGCCGAGGAATTCGACTATGTGACATACAACGTCACTAAATTCGACGTCATCGTCTACTAAAAGTATGTTTAACATGATAAATCCCTATGCTTTTTTCTTATTCTACGCATCATAAATACTAATTTAAAGGCGCGCTTAAAATCTAATGACTTAAATAATTAAGTGATTCAATACTATTTATGTTACCAACTTAATATTTACGTATGCTTAAAAAAATCGATCACAAAAAAATAATTTAAATCGTTCCTATTCACACAATGATAGCAACTGATAATATAAACATCCCACAAAGGAGATGAAATGCAGCAATTAAAAACCCTGATTCATGCAGGTATTAATATCGACCAAGGCACTCAATTTACTCGCATAACAGGGCGTGCCATTGTAATTAAAAATAGTAAAATACTTTTAATGTACACAAACCGCTATGAAGATTACAGCTTGCCTGGTGGTGGCGTGGATGAAGGCGAAAGCATTGAGCAAGGCTTAATACGCGAACTAAATGAGGAAACAGGTGCACAGCAAATAAGTGTAGTAAAAGCCTTTGGACTCTACGAAGAGTATCGCCCTTGGTATAAAGACGATTTTGACATTATCCATATAAAATCGTATTGCTACGTATGTAACATTGCCGACGAACTTGGCAAAGCACAGTTAGAGCATTATGAGCAGCAAAATGGCATGACTGCTAAATGGGTTGATATCAACGATGCAATTGCTCATAACGAGCGCACACTTGCTAACAGTGAAAAACAAGGACTCTCCATTTTACGAGAAACCTACCTATTAAAGCGCATTGCTAAAGAACTTCTATAAGTTGAATAAGCATGAGCAGTCAATCTTGTAAATTTTGCATCAATCAGAACTTTTTACTGCTTTGGATAATATATTCATAGTAGTAAAAAGTTATTAGCAGAATAAAAAACCCAAAATAGATACTACATTTCAATAGCTTGAGATTAATTAATACTGTTTTTTTGATATTGGCTTTCGTTTTGCACCCTTATAGATAATTAATTTGTAAGGAGATAGAAATGAGTAACACAGTTAAAACGATTAATCCGGCAACTGAGCAAACCATTGAAACCTATACGCTACTTTCTCAAAAAGAAGCAGAACAGGTAATCGAAAAATCTCACGAAACATATTTAAAATGGCGCTTAACGTCGTTCACTGAACGTGCGAGATATCTTAATAAGTTAGCCTCACTTTTCGAAGAGCAAAAAGAATCTATCGCAAAACTCATGACCGAAGAAATGGGTAAAGTATACGAGCAAGGCTTTCAAGAAGTTGAGCTGTGTGCAGGAATTTGTCGTTACACAGCCGAACAAGGCCCACAAGTACTTGCTGACGAAGAACGTGATATGGACGGCGGCCGTGCAATTATCAGCTACCAACCAACAGGTGTACTGTTAGGTATTCAACCGTGGAACTTCCCGCTTTATCAGGTAATTCGCTACAGTGCTGCCAACATAATGGCGGGTAACACAACCGTATTAAAACATGCAGGTAACGTATTTGGTATGGCTGAAAAAATTGAAGAGCTATTTAAACAAGCCGGCTTTCCAGAGTACTGTTTCAGCAACTTACTCATCGACGGTAAAACCGCCAGCTCACTCATTGCGCACAAAGCAATTAGCGGCGTAACCTTTACGGGTAGTGATGGCACAGGTAAAAAAGTAGCTGCAGAAGCGGGTAAACACGCTAAAAAAACGGTATTAGAACTAGGTAGTAACGATGCCTACTTAGTACTTGATGACGCAGACTTAGAGCTAGCAGTTAAAACCTGCGTAACAGGCCGTATGATTAACAACGGCGAAACGTGTGTTTCAGCTAAACGTTATGTTGTTGTTGAGTCACTTTACGATGACTTTAAAGCGCAAATAAAAGAGCAATTTGAAGCCATGAAAATGGGCGACCCAATGGCAGATGATACAGACTTAGGTCCAATGGCACGTGAAGATTTACGTGACGGCATTCATGACCAAGTTATGCAATCAGTTGAAGCCGGTGCAAACATAGTAACAGGTGGCGAAATTCCATCGCAAACGGGTTACTACTACCCACCAACGCTACTAGATAATTTATCACCTGGCATGCCTGCATACGATGACGAACTATTTGGCCCTGTCGCTTCGCTAATAAAAGCGAAAGACAACGACGATGCAATGCGCATCGCCAACGACTCTCGCTACGGTTTAGGCGGTGGTATTTTCTCTAAAGATGAGAAAAAAGCTATTGAGCTTGCTAAAAAGTACTTCGACACCGGCATGATCAACATTAATGGTTACGGTTTAGCACAGCCTAACTTACCGTTTGGTGGTGTTAAAGGCAGTGGCTATGGCCGAGAACACGGCGGTTTTGGTATGCGCGAATTTGTTAATGTTAAAAGCATTATGATCGCCAACTAATTTAGCTGTATAAATGAAATAAGTGTTTTAAATAGATATTTTTAATAGGTGTTTAAAATACAAAAATTACTAAGCCTAAAAGTGGGTAACCACTTTTAGGCTTTTTTATGACCTTTAGAAAGTAATTCTCAGGAGACAATACTTAGTTTTTAGTAAAAGACAGTATTTAGTTTTCAGTAAGAGATAGTACCGAGCTTTGGATATACATCGTGCTTTTAAAAATTAAATATCCTTCAAAATAAAAAGTTACAGGCAAACCATTGCTACTTCATTAAATTTTAATAATTTAAAACTCACTTCACAATTTAGCTTATTTAATAAAAACGTAAGCACGCTGCTTTATCGTTACTTTAAATTGCGCTTACAAACCAGTTAAGCAATGTATTTAAAGGCATATACATAGTGAGGGTTCTTACAGAAAACACCACAATATGATGCTTAAACAGAGCTAAACCAAGTACGATTAAACCCAAAGCTAACTATTGATATGTAGAAGCTAATACCTAAAACCTGACAGACAAAAATGAGCGATAACCGGTCATTGAGATTGGCTAAATGTAATTGCTTATTGAGCAGAATTTAGGTGTAATGGATACATAGTTAACGCTGAGCAATGTAGGGAAATAAGTAAGCTTATTTAGCTAAAACCTCTAAAAGCAAACTCCCATAACTTAAACAACACATATCTTGTCACATCGAACAGGTAGCGATTCAGCCCAACAAGCGATTATGCAACACAAATTGCGTATCGTATAAATACTAAAATGTTAGTAGTTAAGGAAAGGTATGAAGTTTTCCCATAGATTTGGTTTTGACCCAGAGTATAAAAATAAACCAATTAGCGAAGAAGCCCCAAATTGGTTGAAAAGCCTTTTCTTTATTAATGTTTTGGAGCCTCTCCTTTATATTGATGGTGATAGCCGTCAAAAGAATGAAGAATCAAAACCGCTGGGAGTTAAAGACTTAATTGAAAGGTTATGTGTAGAAAATGGGCACGAAACTGACTCCGAAGATTTTGACTCATGGACATGTTTGGATGCATTGAAATGCAGACTTATGAATCTCGAATGGTATCAATTTTATGACTTTGTTGAAATTACAGCGATAAAGATTAAAGAACAGGAAATAGAGTACAGTTCAGCATGGGAAAACTCGCGATTCCAATCATTTATGTTTCCGTCATATAGGCAAAAGGTAAATGATTTATTTTCACAGCATAAAGTTCAGTGGAAATTAAATGATGCTGGTAAATTAGAGACCTCACTTCCCAAAGATCTTGAAACAAGAGTATCAGCTATAGACTCTACTTTGCAGGATAAATTTGAACCCGCAAGAGTCCATTATTCCAAAGCTCGATCTTATATATTGAGCCCAAGTAAGGATCCTGAGAATTCAATTAAAGAGTCCGTAAGTGCAGTTGAGAGTGTTTGTAAAACTATCTATCCCAAATGCGCTACGCTAGGTGACGCACTAAAGGCAATGAAAAGGGAGCAACTTATTTCTCCTATGCTTGTAACAGTTTTTGAGAAGTTTTATGCATATACAAATGCTGAACCAGCGGTAAGGCATGGTAGTAATAAAATGTCAGGCGTTGGCGAGATGGATGCAGAATTAGCGTTACATATGTCAGCTGCATTTATAAGAACGATAATTTCTAGAAAGTCGTAATTGACTGCTAATAAGAAATTAAATAAGGACAAAAAATTGGGCGTATCTAACTTCCGCTCATGGCACTTTCTAGCCACTCGACAACATAAACGCGGTAGTCGTGTTGTTGCTAGCCAATTCATTATTTTTTCGGGTGGCGTGGCTTCGCCACTTATCCGACCTACGTCAAAAGGTAGGTTGGTTAAGCCGAAGGCGCCACCCAACAGAGTTTCAGATTTACGCCTTGAAGCTCCGAAATTGGCACTCTCCAGCCACTCGACAACATAAAATATTGATTATAATTGGCAAGGTATTTTACTGTGTCGGATGGCGCTTCGCTTATCCGACCTACACTGGCTAGAAACTGATAGCTATCACTTCTCCTCAAACCTCGGCACTTTTCGCTTATCAGCCTTGCTCATAGCGAGTTCTTGAATTTCTTCTTGCTTGTGCTCTGCTGATTTAGTTTCTAGTGATTCCTGATTAGCGTTTTCATAAGAAAGCTCAGTGAGTAGCGCAAAGTGATCAGAGCCATATTTAGCGAGGCGTTTAATACTTTTAACTTTAAAGCCAGAGCTATGAAATAAATGATCAAGCGGCCAACGCATAAAAAAGTAGCTTGCGTGAAAGGTGTTATAAAATCCTCGACCTTTTCGTGGATCTAAAAAGCCACTTATTTGCATAAATAAACGGGTGCTACGCGACCATGCTACGTCGTTTAAATCACCGGCAACTATGGTAGGTCGTGAAGGGTTTTTAAGTGCTTTAGCCACCATTATTAGCTCTGAGTCGCGCGGACGTGATGAGTCTTCCTCTGTCGGGCTTGGTGGTGCTGGGTGAATAAAGTGCCCTTGCATTTTAAGGCCTTCATCGTTTTCAAACAAAATATGAATTGAGGGAATATCTTCTTCTATAAGCTCACATATTTGCGCGTCGAGTATTTTAAATTTGCTGTACAGGTGCATGCCGTAGCGGTTGTCTTTAGGGCATTCTATAAAATACGGATAGTGTTTTTTAATAACTGATAATTTATTTTCCCACCAGCTGTCGCTTTCAAGCGTGATAAGTAAGTCGGGTTGGTGCTCGTTAACCAAGCTAATTAACTGCTCACTTTTATGATTCGACATAAGTACATTTGCCGACATAATTCGTATGCTATGATCAATATGCTTAGGTGCACTTTGCACCTCTTTTTTAGCAAGCCACGTATACGGGTAAATCCACTTACCTTGTAAAATCATTATAAGTAATGAGGTTAAGGCTATAAACACGTAACCTATTGCGCTACTTTGCCATAATAAAAACAGCGAAGTAACAGCGACAAAACTGGCAATATAAAATACCTGTAAGCGCACAAAGTCGCAGCTACGCACTAAGTAATGCTGACTGTACGACATAGGTAATAGGGTAACCAGTAAAAAAAAGCCAATAATTATAGCCAGCGCAATGAGCATTTTAATATCCTTATAAAGTTAATTTAGCGACTTAAAATTGAAAGTATTTCTCGGGTGTCGTGCACCATGTGAATAACTGTACGGTCTATCTCAATGCTTACTGTACCATTATCTCTAGAGCGTTCAATAACTCTACCTCGTTTATATAAATCGCGCTCTAAAAAGTCGCCTCGGTGGTAGCTTTTACTTAGCCCTGGTGGCGTCCAACCTGCGCGAATTAACTGCTTTGCCTCTTTTTTAGAAAGGTAGTCATTGTCGTTATGTTTATGCGAATGATGCTTTTTATGGCCGTGTTTATGACCATGTTTATCTTTATGCGGTTTTGCGTCTGCGCTTATTGAACATAAACCCAATGCTATTAGTGCTGTGTATATTACTGCTCTCATAAATAATCTCTAGCGTAGTTAATAGCTAAAGATTAACAAACATGGATGAACATCGTATGAAACACCCACCCCTCGTTTAACGTTGTTTATATTGAGTTTTACAATGGCTGCGCATAATAGCGGGATCGCGTAATTTTAAGTGTTTTGTTTTACGCCCTGCATGGCGTTTACGCCACACTTTAAAACTGCCTTTTGAAATATGTTCGCGCATAAATACCACCAGCTGCGGATACTTTAATCCGTATAGCTGCTCTATTGCCTCATAAGGGGTTCTATCTTCCCACGCCATTTCAATAATGCGTGACTGTTGCTCTGGGTTAAACATGATGTTTCTCACAAAATTTAACTTATACGCTAGGTAAAAATACTTAGATCAATGCAATTAAGCTCAGTAACTGTATAATTGGCGTTCAATTTATGTACTTTAAAAGATATCGAATTTATATTTATGCGCGCAATATTCCTGTTTTTAGCTTTAACTTTACCTTCGTTATTACTTGCAGCGCCAAGTAAAACCCTGCGCTGCGTAACAACCCACTACCCGCCTTTTACTATTTACGATGAAAAAGCCGATACATTTACAGGTTTAGATATTGATTACATTAAGTTTATTGAAAAAAACTTAAACCTCAAAATTGACGTTGTTCATTTACCTTGGGCGCGTGTTAAAAAAGAGATGGAGCTGGGCTATTACGACTGCTATTTCTCATTGGCCAACTATAAAGAGCGTACAGAATATTTAGACTTTACTAGCGAGCCTTTGCATACCACTAAGTTTGGTTTATTCACGTTAAATGAAGATAATCTGCTTATTGATGATTTATCAAAAGCCGCTATAGCTATGTTACGCGGTGTTATTCTTCCCAAAATTATCGCTAAAAAGTACAGCCTTGATGAGAATAATCTGCTTCGTTCACTTTCAACTAAAGACACTTTTGAGCTACTTGAAAAAAAACGTGTTGAATACGCAATAACTAACTATCAAGCGGGTTTATGGTACTCAAAAGAATATAAAAACATTTATGCTCGGCAATTAAATGAGTTTACATTTCCTACTTATATTGCTTTTAAGCGTGGCGTAATTGATACAAAATTAGTTGATGAACAAATAAAGCGTTTTAAAGCACAAGCTCAATAATTAACTCTGCACATATTAAGAGATAACCAATGTTTACAAAACTACCAAAGTGGGTTGAATATGGCGCGTTTACACTGGCATTTATAGCGGGCATAGTTAACGCTGTTGGCTTATTAGGATTTGAACATCAGGCTATTTCGCACTTATCAGGCTCTGTCACTTTGTTGGGTATTAAACTAATGAGCAGTACTTCAGCCGCTTTACTGTTATTGAGCATACTAATAAGCTTTATGCTGGGCTCTGCGCTTTCTGGTTTTTTACTTGCAGGGCGTTCATTAAAACTTGGCCGGCATTACGACACGCTCTTATTTATTGAAGGCGCTTTACTGTTAGCAAGTGCCTACCTACTTGATCAATCTTATGTTTATGCAATTACGCTCGCATCAGCAGCATGTGGTTTACAAAACGCGTTAGCGACTAATTACAGTGGCGCAGTTGTTCGTACTACACACCTAACGGGTATTTTTACTGACCTTGGTTTAATGATGGGAAAAGCACTTAAAGGTGAGCAATTTGATACGCGTAAAGGCGTTATGTTTTTACTTATTATTGCGGGCTTTTTATTAGGTGGTATAACCGGTTTTGTTTTATTTGAGCATTACTTAGTGCTGGCTTTGGTGTTTCCTGCTGTGGCTTGTTTTGTTTTATCAATTACGTATCGGGTTTATAGGTTACGTACGCTTTAACGCAACAACTTTAAAAACATATAAAAACCACATACCATAAAAGCAATGCACTGCTATTTACTATAAAGGAATGTATGAAACCTTATTTTTTACCGCTGCTATTACCACTTAGCTACACTGCGCTTGCCAATAATCAAAATAACGATTCAATAGAAACCATAACAACCACTGCATCGCGCGTTGAAGCGCTATCTACCCCACTGCCTCTTTCAATAAGTACACTAAGTGAAGCGCAGCTAAAAAGCATAGCGCCTACCCATATTGAAGAAGCACTACAACGAGTAGCAGGCGCTAATATTCAACGCGGAAACGGCCAAGAATATTTACCCGCCCTTCGCTCACAAGTGCTTTCGGGCGCAGGCGCTTGTGGTGGCATATTGACTTTGGAGGATGGCATACCACTGAGAGCTGCTGGGTTTTGTAACATAAACGAGCTATTTGAAGCGCACAGCGAAATGGCGCAGCGCATTGAAGTGCTAAAAGGCCCTGGCTCTGCACTTTATGGCTCAAACGCTGTGCATGGTGTTATTAATGTAATAACGCCCGACACTACTCAAGGCGGTGGCTTAGTTGGCATTGATTATGGCTCGTACGGTTATACTCGCTACAAATTACGTGCAGGACAAGATTACGGCAACAGCGGTATAGGCATTAACGCAAGTGTTACCGACAATAGCGGTTACCGCGACGACGAAAGCGTAGAACAACAAAAAGTAAATATTCGCCATCGCTATTCAAATAATAATTTATTACTTACCTCAGGCCTTACTTACACAAATCTTGATCAGCAAACGGCTGGATTTATTACAGGCTTTGAAAGCTATAAAAACGAAGACCTCTCGCAAAAAAACTTTGACCCAGACGCATTTAGAAAAGCACGCGCATTTAGAGCATGGAGCAATGCAACATGGCAATTAAATAACGATGATGTGCTCTCTACTACGTTATATTTTCGCGACCAAAGCATGGACTTTTTTAAGCACTTTTTACCCGGCACACCGCTTGAAAAAAACAGTCAAACCGGCTTTGGTGTGCAATCGCTTTATCAACATAATTTACAAAGTAATGTAAAAGTAAACCTAGGGCTTGATGGCGAATACACGCAAGCCGACTTTACTCAAAGCCAAAATGAGCCCACTCAAGGTTCTGCATTTTTAGTTGCTACAGTGCCACAAGGTAAGCATTACGATTACGATTACGATGTAAACGCCACGCTTTATGCCCCTTTTGCATCTATTGATTGGCAATTAAATAAGTGGTTACTTACCGCAGGTGTGCGCTACGAGCATATGCAGTACGACTACACCAATAATATGCTAGCAGGCAGAACAAAAGACGATGGAACAGAATGCGGCTTTGGTGGCTGCCGATACAGCCGCCCTGAAAGTGGAAAAAATAGTTTTAGTAATCTATCGCCAAAGCTTGGGGTTAGTTATCAGTACAATACAAATAACACGCTTTATGCTAACTTTTCTCGCGGTTACAGAGCGCCACAAGCGGCTGAGCTCTACCAATTACAACGCGAGCAAACCACTGCAAATTTAAGCGCCGAAATAGCCAATAACGCAGAGCTGGGTATTAAAGGGATTTACGAAAAACTACGTTATGGCGTGTCACTTTACGCTATGAGTAAACACAATACGATTTACCGCGATAGTGACTTTTTTACGGTAAATAATGGCAGCTCTCGCCATCGTGGTATTGAGCTTGAACTTGACTACCAGCTAACGCAGTCGCTTGCGCTTAACTTTGCAGGCACTCACGCAAAGCATACTTATACTAACAACCAAATACTTAACGGTTTAAATATAAACGGCAACGACATAGATACCGCGCCGCGTAATATTGCTAATCTCGATTTAACATGGCAGGCATTAAACAACGCGCAATTTGCTTTGCAGTGGCATCGCGTTGGTAACTACTACACCGACCCAGAAAACTTAAATAAATACCAAGGGCATGATGTTTTAAGCCTGCGCGCTCAGTGGCAAGTTACTAATAACCTTGAAGTGCTTGCCCGCATTATTAATTTAACTAATGAGGCTTATGCAGAGCGCGCCGATTACACCAGTTTTACCGGCGACAGATACTTCCCGGGTAGACCTCGTAACGCGATGCTTTCGGCAACTTATACGTGGTAATGCTTATTTAAGAGCTAAACTGATTTAAAGGCTAAGCTAATTTAATTGATTTAAGTCGCTCATGTATTTCATGGGCGACTTTTTCATCACTTTTTTAAACATAGTAATAAATGCACTCACCGACTCATACCCTAATAACTCCGACACCTGCTGCACACTTTGCTTATCTGATAGCGCTTTTAAGGCTGTAATTATATGCAATTGCGTACGCCACTTTCCAAATGTCATACCTGTTTCTTTTTTAATTAACCGCGCTAATGTGCGCTCAGTTAATGCAAACTGCTTAGCCCATTGTGGTAGTGTTTTTCGATTGTTTGGCTTGTTTATAAGCTGATCGCTCATAGTTTGAATTACCTCATTTTTAGATAATACAAAATCGAGTGGTTGTACTGGCATTTCAATAAGTTGATCAAATAACACCTGCGCTAAACGTGCTGTTTTACTATTTAAAGTATAGTGCTGATTATGCGCAGCCAACTCGCACATTAGCTCTTTAACTAACGGCGTAATAGCTAACGTACAGGTATTTAGCGGCATACCGTTTTTACTACTATCAATAAATAAATGACAAAGCTGCGCGTTATCAGACGCCCTATTACTATGCACCTTTTGTGCTGGGATCCAAATTGCACTGTGCGTGGGCACCATCCACATTTTGGCTGACACTTCACATGTTACATAACCATGCAGCGCTAAAATTAACTGCCCTTTTGGATGAGTGTGCAGTGGTATTTCGTGACTTGCATGCGCGTGCTCTATTTTGGCTATTATAGGCTGCGCCATAGTTTCAAAATTTTTAATGTCGTCCCAACCAATTGCATCAAACATAGTTTTGTCTGTTTTTAGTTATTTAATGTCATTATCTCTAAATTATAGTTTTTGCTAAGCCTTTATACTAGCGCCCATTAAGTATTAGCTTTAATGGTCTTCCCTTTTGTTAAATAACACACCTAAATCACGCTTTGCTGGCATATTACTTGTGCTTGGCATATTACTTATTGCCGCAAATTTACGCGCCACATTTACAGGTATTGCACCTGTGCTTGAACAAATTATTAATCACTTTGGGCTTAGCGCATCGCAAGCTGGGTTTTTAACAACATTGCCACTCATTGCCTTTGCGGTTGTATCGCCAATGGCCGCAACTCTTGCTAAAAAGCAAGGGTTAGAGCGCACCTTGTTTGTGGCTTTGTTATTTATACTTGCAGGGGTTGCAGCGCGGGTAATAAATACCTCAGCCATGCTTTTTGTAGGCACCGCTATTATTGGTGTAGGTATTGCTATAGCAAACGTATTATTACCAAGTTTAATTAAGCGCGACTTTCCTGCAAAGGTTGCGTTAATGACCTCAGCCTACGTGCTTACTATGGGCGTGGTATCGGGTGGTTTTTCTACTTTAGTATTTCCGCTTAGTCAGTTAAACGGATTAGGATGGCAACTTGCGCTGGGCTCATCAGCTATTATTACTCTGGCGAGTATTATTGTATGGATGTCGCAATTAAGTAAGCACACAAAACCCGCGAGTATTGCTCAACACGCTGACACGTCAAAAAGTGTATGGCGCTATTTACTAGCATGGCAAATTACCCTACTGCTGGGCTTAAACTCGTTTTTAAATTATATAATCATCACGTGGTTACCTAGCATATTAATCGAAACAGGCCAAAGTGCCACGCAAGCAGGTGCTTATCATGGTGCTTTTCAAATAGCGACTGCATTACCGGGTTTAATATTGATTCCGTTACTTGCCAAATTAAAAGATCAAAGCGCGCTTAGCTTTATTTTAGCCATGTTGAGTGCACTTAGTGCATTGGGGCTGCTTTACATGCCTAACTTTGCCTTTGTTTGGACCTTAATGCTGGGTTTTTGCTCTGGAGCATGTTTTATACTTGGGCTGTCGTTTATTAGTTTACGAACCGATGATTCGCAACAAGCAGCGTCGCTTTCAGGTATGTCGCAAAGCGTAGGTTATTTACTCGCGGCTATTGGTCCTATGCTAGCTGGTGCATTACACACGACTACGGGAAGTTGGAGTGCGCCATTATGGCTGTGCGCTATTGCCGGAGTACTGTGTGCATTATGTGGTTTAGGCAGTGGTAAAAACACTACTTTAGCTAAATCAGCTAACTAGTTGCTGTAACCACGAAAATAAACCAGACGAAGTTTTGTTGCTCGTGTGTTTTTGCTCATAGCGTTTATTAGTTGCTTCACGCTGTTCACGGCGCTCTTGCGCTAAATTAGCTTTTGCAGCAAAACGTAGGCGCTGTTCTTGAGTAAGCTCATCATTAAAACTAATGGCTGTTTTTTTAACTGCTCGGCTGCTTTTAGGTGAACTACACATATTATTCTCCAAATGACTGACTTATAAGTAGACAGTCATTTGGTTAAATAAATTTCAAACCGCTTACTAAAAAAGTGGTTTTTTATCCGTATTACTAATAGCCCCAACTAACTAGTTTTGTGGGGTTGTATCAAACGCAGGTACTTCGTGTAAGCCGCTCAACCAGCTCAATGTTGATTTAGCCCAAATTTGTGCTGTTGGCGTAAATTGATCACGCTGATCAACCGCACCAATACGCAAACCATATACACGGTCAGCTTTAGCTTCGTTAGTTGCATAAAGTGTTGTACCACATGTGCCGCAAAAACCTTGCGCACGCTTGTTACCACTTTGCGCTGTTTTAACAAACTCTTTTGGCTCACCTTGGGTAAATACTACCGAATTTGGCTCTGCAATTATAACGGCTCTAAATGGGCCGCTCGACATACGTTGGCAATCGCTACAATGGCAAACAAGTGCATTATTATTTTGAGACTTTGCTTGGTATTTAAGTTCACCACAGTAACAGCTTCCAGTAATTTCCATTATTTAAATCCTTAATGCTTATGAAGATTGAATCGAGATATAAGACCGGCAGTATCGATTCATTATTTTTAAAATATAAAAAATTGCTCACCGGTTCATTTGTATGCTCGGCTAGATGTTTAATTCTTTAGAGTGATTTTTTCAAAGTTGAGCAAGTGCTACAAACATGATGCGATGTTTTAAATAAAACAGCAATACCACGTTAAGCTAATAGCGTAACGTGGTGCGTTCAAATTATTTTTTATATGTGTTTATATCATAAAATAAGAATAGCAATGTAGAACCTCCCCTTATGTTGGGGGTAATTATTTAAAAGCATTCGCATTTTTAATACTGTCAAAATCGTTAAAGCGCACGTTGTGTTGCGCCATTACTTTAAGTATTTTTTCACTTAGCATTTGACGTAAATAAAACGGCTGATTTGGCACAAAATGATGGATAGTATGCGTTTTACCAAAGTTAAAACAAAACAAGTGAAACGGCATAAATAAACGGCTCGTTAGTACATGTGTTTGTTCAAGCATATTATTAACGCCGCCATAGTAATGCATGCTTGAGGTAACAAAATTAAGCGAGCTTGAGCGAATAATATTAGGAACAATGAGCACGACCATTAAAAATTCAAACACGTTCATTATACTTAGTACCCAGCTAGGCGAATTTAGCGAAAGTGGTATAAATAAATCAACAATATGAAATAAAATAACGCTATATAAAATAGCGAAATACGCAGTCGCTATCGGAAACCCCGCATTAAAAACACTCGAAAAACTAAAGCCATTAATTTCTTTTCTAAAACGTTTAGTAGAAATAACTAACCCTAATAACCCATCTACAATAACTAGCGCACGTAAAAATGGATTTTTAATACCGTTACCCACCAAGCGTTCTTCTAGGTCTTGTTGTGTGCCTGAGGTTTTGTGATGGTGTAAATGCATTTTACGTCGGTACCATGGGCTAATAGTATTTGGCCGCATTAACCATACTGTTAGCATCATAAAATTATGCATGAACGGCTGATTACTAAAGTATTGTTTATGTATGAGGTCGTGTTCTAACTCATGGGAAATAGATGCAGCAATAGCCGCAAGTACTATGCATACCCAAGCAGGTATGATGGCTAAATAATATAAAACACCAACACCAATTAATGCGCTAAGCGATAGCAATAAAATAATTAACCCTAAGGTATTTTGATGTGCAAGTAACGGGTGCTTTTGACGAAGTGATGCTTCCTCTGCCTTAATTGCTTTAACAATCGATTGAATGTTCTGTTTGGCACTTAATTGGGTCATATATAATGTCTTAAAAACCTTGTTGCGCAAATAATACCTGAATTAAGCGCAACATCGGAATAAAGCAGGAATAATTATTGTAATACGATTAACTATTATCAATAGTTCAATTGCTTATTTATTCAATCGCATAACAATTTAATAGCACTCATAACCCAAAATATTCGCTTTATATATCAGCCCAAAAAGACTTAAAAAATTTACCGGTGGAGTCTCCTTGCTATAAACGATTAATTATCAACCAGTTGTTTATGCAAATAAAAGAAAAGGCTTGCCGCCCCCTCTTTTGTTTGTATAATGCGGATACAGAATAAGAGGTATATAAGTATCCTTTTTATTTTAAGTGGTTTTTCTTTATCTTTTTATGCTTAAAAGATTAAAGAAAAATTATGCCAGCGTGATGAAATTGGTAGACATGGGGGATTCAAAATCCCCTTCCGAAAGGAGTGCCGGTTCGAGTCCGGCCGCTGGTACCACTTTTTGAACCTCAGCTAATTATTGGCTGAGGTTTTTTTATGCCTAAAATTTAACTAGTAATTTATACTAATTCGCTTTACTAAGTGAGCTACGTTTAGGCAGAAAACGGTTTCGATAACAAGATAAAACCTAGATGAGTTGAAGCAAAAGCTACAAGCCTTTCATTAAAGCCGTCAACGTAATTAGGAAGGTACATAAATCTAATTAGCATGCTAGTTATGCGTCTTGCTCTTGATTTGTTATATTCCCAATACGATTATTTAACTCTTCGTCACTAACATCTTCTTTGTGTGTACCAATGATCCATATATGACCAAATGGGTCTTGTAGTGTGCCGGTCCTATCACCATAAAACTGATCATGTAAGGGTCTTATTAGTGTTGCACCAAGCTCAATTGCTTTTTTAAATACGGTATCAACATCTTCAACATAAAGCATAAGGCTTAGCGCTGTACCACCGAGTTCTTTTGGGCTTTTTAAATGCTCTTCAGAACCATTATCTGAAAGCATAATATGTGAATCACCAATTATTATTTCTGCATGGGCTATTCCACCATCAGGTAAAGGCATTTGCATTACGTGTTCAGCACTAAATGCATCACAATAAAAATCTATCGCTTTTTGTGCGTCATTCATAATTAAATATGGTGTAACTGAATGAAACCCTTTTGGTATTGCTGAGACTGCCATAATATTCTCCTTTACTTACGCGGTGATTTTTAATATTTAATTAACTAAATATGCGTTTAATTGCCCCTAAATTTAAGCTTAGCTCATACAAAAAATTGCGTTACTTTTCGAGGCTTAAACGCTTATGCCAAGCAGCGATACTTTCATCAGGATATTCTTCAAATTGCTTGTCACCTTCATTAATGGGTGCATTTACCCAATTTGCTTTACTACCAAGCATTAAATGAGTGCGCTCTGGCGGTATGGGTAACTCACTATCTATTGCACCTGCAAAGGGGTGAACTTGCTCAGGCCAACGTGCATCGTATAACCACAAGTTAGCACTACAATGCTTACAAAAATGACGCTCTGCAGGGCTGATTTTATCGCCTATTTTTGCATGATAAATAGTTATGTGTTCACGCCCTGTAACCTCAAGCGTGCTGTATTGTGCGTTCAAATTAATAACAAACCCGCCGCTCCCTGCGGTTTTACGACATACAGAGCAATAGCATAAATTATAAGGAAAGGGTGTTTTGAGTTGACCGTAAATACCACTTTGCCACAGTGACAAGCGCCATTAAGCTTCATAATATATCCAATTTTATTGTTGGCTTGAACTAATTCCTTAACTAGGTGAGCTTAAAAAAACCACAACAATTACATGCTGTGGTTTTTTAATTATTGAGCTTACTAACGTTTCCAATATCTTAAATTACGTAATGTATTTATAAATTTATCGGCAGAGTGTGCCTCTAAATCAATCCAGCCATCATCTGCTTTATCATCGAGCCCTGCGGCTTTAAATAATGGCTTAGCCTCACTTGTAAAACCTATGTATTTCATATGTGCATACGCATCACTTACAAAGTCTTTAGCTTCTGCAATAGCAGCTAGTTTTTCGCCTCCCTCTTCAGTGGTGAGTACAAGTACTGCATCGTATAAAACCGATGGACCACCATTAATAACCTGATCAGCTTTAAAGTGCTTACCTTTACTGCATTTAGCACCGCCAACTTGTGGGGCAATAATTTCAGAGTTTGCGCCTTCACTTTTAAGTGCATTGGTAACCGATTCAAAGATGTCTGCATTAAAGCCATCACTTACTAAAATACCTAATTTACGGCCTTTGAAGGTGTTGGGCGCATTTTTCAAAATACTTAACGCATCAGATACAGGTAAGTCTTTACGTGTTGGCATAGCAGCTTCAGCTGGGTCTGGCATTTCTTGCAAGCCAAGTCCTTTGGCAACTTTGTTTGCGAGGGTTTCGTCAATATTTAATAAATGCGATACCAAACGCTCTCGTATTGGTACATGCTCGACTTTAGAAAGCTCAAACACGTACGCAGATTGTATATGCGCCTGCTCTACTTCTGTTTGGCTTAAGTAAAACTGACGAGCTTGACTGTAATGATCGCTGAATGTTTCTGAGCGATAACGCAGTTTATCACCGCCGCTTACTTCAGGTTCCTTTGAGCTTTTAAAGCCATGTACTGGGCATTCGCGCGGGTTGTTTTCGTCGCCGCTCCATGAGTTTGGCTCATAATTAACACGCCCTTTTGGATTGTGCATTGCCATGTGGCCATCTTGCTGAAAATGACGCATTGGACATTTAGGCGCATTGACCGGAATATGCGTAAAGTTAGGACCACCTAAACGCTTAGTTTGAGTATCTAAGTATGAAAAGTTACGACCTTGCAGTAGCGGGTCGGGTGTAAAGTCGAGCCCCGGTACAATGTTTTGAGTACAAAATGCTACTTGCTCTGTTTCTGCAAAAAAGTTGTCTACAACACGGTCAAGCACCATACGGCCAACAATTTGCACTGGTACTTGCTCTTCAGGTATAAGCTTAGTGGCATCGAATACATCAAATTCAAATTCATCAGCAAATTGCTGATCAAACACCTGTACACCTAGCTCCCACTCAGGGAAGTCGCCATTACCAATAGATTCCCACATATCTCTGCGATGAAAATCAGGGTCTGCGCCATTTAGCTTAAGTGCTTCGTTCCATACTACAGATTGCATGCCGCCTTTTGGTTTCCAATGAAATTTAACAAATTTCTCTTCACCTTTGGCATTAATAAATTTAAAGGTATGAACACCAAAACCTTCCATAAAGCGTAAAGAGCGCGGAATAGCTCTATCAGACATTGCCCACATAACCATGTGCATTGACTCAGGCGATAAGCTCACAAAATCCCAAAAGTTATCATGTGCTGTTTGCGCTTGCGGAAAACCTCGGTCGGGCTCGGCTTTAGCTGAATGAACTAAGTCTGGAAACTTCATCGCATCTTGAATAAAGAAAACCGGTATATTGTTTCCCACTAAATCCCAGTTTCCTTCTTGGGTATAAAATTTTACCGCAAAACCACGTACATCACGTGCTAAATCTGGAGACCCTTTATTACCTGCAACTGTAGAGAAACGAGTAAATACTGGGGTTTTTTCACCTTTTCGCTGAAAAATATCTGCACAGGTTAAATCTTCAAGCGTGTCGTAATTTTCAAAGTACCCATGTGCCCCGTAACCTCGTGCATGCACTACTCGCTCAGGAATGCGTTCGTGATCAAAGTGAAAGATCTTCTCGCGCATTATGTGATCTTCTAATAATCCTGGGCCACGCTTTCCTGCACGTAATGAGTTTTGATCGTCACTTACAGGGCAGCCCTGCGCGGTGGTCATGGTAGGGTGTTCATCCGACGCTTTTTGATGCAATTCACCGCCATGCCCTTTATTACCTGAGTATTTAAATGATTCAGCCATGTTTAGTCCTTCATACAGTTTGATTTAATGGGTCAATAGTTTTTATGAGCTTTAAAGCTAAAAGCGACTATGCAAATGCAAAATAAAGACCAGCCATCCAACCTAGTAAAAAAGGGCTGTACAGATAACAATGTAGTATTTGAAGTGGTTTATAAAAGAAAAGGTTACACAGGTATGTAACTTTTTCACACAAAAAAAGAGCACTTAAAAGTGCCCTTAGGTTTAAATCGTTTTAAATTTAGTTAATCTTTGCTTTCGTTAACTAAAATAACTTTACGATGTGGGAAAGGTATTTCGATGTTGTTTTCATCCAGTGCTTTTTTAATTAACTCTGGCACCGTGTAAAGAATATCGAAGTAATGCTCGCCCTTACAAAAAGGTCTTACTAAAAAGTCTACTGAGCTGTTGTTAAGAGTTTCTACTTCAACAAAAGGAGCTGGATCTTTTAGTATGTGTGGGTGCGCTGCAAGTACGGCATCTATAACTTTACGTACAGCCGTTGTATCTTCACCGTAAGCAACACCAAAATGCATATCCACACCACGAATTGGATGATGTGAATGGTTTATAATTTGCGCGCCCCAAATTTGACTATTTGGAATAATAACCTGTTGGTTATCGAACGTTTGTAAAATAGTAGTAAACATATCTACTTCTGTTACTTTACCAAAACGCCCTGCGGCCTCAATAAAGTCATTCACTTTATAAGGTCTGAAAACAAGTAGCATAACGCCTGCGGCAAGGTTCGACATTGCACCTTGTAACGCCAAGCCTATAGCAAGTCCCGCAGCACCTAGCAAAGCAATAATAGAGGCCGTTTGTACACCAAAGCGATTTAACACAGCAATAATAACGAACGCTAATATGATGTAGCGAGCCATACTGCCTAAAAAGCGAAAAAGCGTATCATCAAGATGAGTGTATTTATGGCATAAGCCAATAATTAAATTGCGTACTTTGCCTGCCAGCCATAAGCCCGCAAGTAAGATTGCAATCGCTAGTAATATGTTGGTTGCCCACGTAATTGCAGCGGGTAAATATTGATTTATATCAATGTTGTTTATTATGTCTTCCATTGTTTTTCCTGTTTTAAAAACTTTTAACTGACTTCAATCCATACTAAGCGCAATAGTTTAACAAAAAATTAACTAAAGTACGACTATAGGAGTAATTTAAAACATAAAGAAAGAGCGTTCCCTCAAAACATGTCATCGCTCACGTAAATCTTTCAACGCATAATTTTGCTTTAACCCTTGGTTTATAGCTTAAATAATTAAACTTTAACTAGTTCATAAATAAAGTTAATGCCCGATATAAATCTCGGTTAGCTCTCTTAATTTTCTAATTACTACTGGCACTCATCTATAAATTTACCGATAATCTCACCTAAGCGCGCATATATTGGCGAGACAACACAATTGGATGAAATTAAAACAAAGGATTATTATGAAAAAGTACTCAATTTTACTTACAGCGGCAGCACTTACTGTACTTGCTGGTTGTTCAACATCTGTTGCAGTAAGAGACTTTGAACAAAACCCTATTCCACAAACATCAACAATTACCAACAGTGAAGCTGACGTAGAAAAAGGTATTCTAAAGGCATGTATTCAGCTTGGTTGGAAGTGTACGCCTATGAGTGAAGGTAAAATAAAAGGTGTACTGGATATTCGCACACACCAATTAACTGTCGATATTGCGTATGACAAAACGGCATACTCAATCAACTATAAAGACTCTATTAACTTAAACTACAACGGCAAAAAAATTCACCGCCAATATGTTAATTGGGTATCAAACCTAATACGCCATATAGATGCTGAAATGATTTAGCAGCGCGTTAACCTGCTTTACATATTATAAAAATCACTAAATATGAATAATAAAAGTGGAGAAGTTACCTATAGCTTCTCCATTTTTTAATTGAGATTTAAACAGTAATAATCACGCCAAAAATATTAATAAATTTCAACCAGTTACAAGCCAAAAAAGCACCAAACCTAACACTATTAGTAAAAGTACTCTCCCGTATTTTCACTCTTTAATGAATGAGTGATTTTTTACTTATCCCCCTTCGTAAAAACATATTTTATATCTTGCTATAACGCAGTTTCGCTCATATAGTCAGCAAATTATCACACCTTTATTTTGAACATCTTTGTTTATGAAATCTTCTGCTCCTGCTAGTGATTTTGGTACCTTATTAGGTTATGCACCTGGTAATGTTGCTGTGTACTCATCTGATTATGATACGGCTGACGAAAGCATTTATCCTAATCGTAGCGCCTATCGTAGTTACCTTGATGGCATTTACATGGGCTATAAATGGCAATGCGTTGAGTTTGCACGTCGATGGATGTATCTCAACCATAGCTATATTTTTGATGATATTGCTATGGCTTACGATATTTTTGAGCTGCGTTCAGTGCGCGATGTAAATAGCCAAAACAGATTGCCACTAAACGCGTTTAAAAATGGTGCAAAACATCATCCTCAAGTAGGTAGCTTACTTATATGGGAAGAAGGCGGCGAGTTTGAAGAAACAGGCCATGTTGCTGTCGTTGTTGAAGTGCACGAAGATAAAATACGCCTTGCTGAGCAAAATGTAGGACATCAAATATGGCCAAAAGATCAAAGCTGGTGCCGTGAACTAAAAGCAAAAGTAACTAAAGATGGCGACTATTGGATTGAGTGCTCTTACAGCGACGCCACTATTTTAGGCTGGATGACACAAACTGATGAAACAGAATATGCTGAGCCAACGTCTGAGCTAAACACTGATTTATTTATTATAGAAGCCCATAAAGCAGTAGATACAGGCCAAGCAAACAAGTCATGGTTAAATATTGCGAATGACGATGAAGCTGCCTACGTAGAAATGATGCAAGGCCATAAACTTACATCAGTAGCTGCGGATCAACATAATTACTTTGCGATATCTCAAACGGCGCAGCAAAGCATTGAGCATGCAACAAATGAGCTGCATGGCTTATTTATGCATGCAACCGACTATGTACTGCAGCACCCTGAGTTATTAAAAAAGTTTAATTTACCCGATGTTGTGATTAATAAAATTCGCCAATCGTGGGATAACCGCTTAAACCAATTAATTACCAGTCGGTTTGACTTTGCTTTAACAGCAGCAGGTTTAAAAGTTTACGAATACAATTGCGATTCGGCATCGTGTTATATGGAGAGCGGCAAAGTTCAGGGTAAATGGGCAAAACACTTTGGTGTTAAAACAGGTGTAGATGCAGGCCAAAATTTATTTAAAGATCTCGTAAAAGCATGGCGTAAAAGTGAAGTAAAAGGTCTTGTTCATATTCTGCAAGATGATGAACCAGAAGAGCATTACCACGCATTATTTATGAAAGAAGCTATTGAAGCCGCGGGCTTTGAGTGTAAGTTAGTAATTGGCTTAAGCACACTTCGCTGGAATGAATCAGGCAACATAGTAGATGAAGACGGCGCACAACTGAGTTACGTGTGGAAAACGTGGTCGTGGGAAACCGCACTTGATCAAATTCGTGAAGAGTGTGAAGCCGACCAATCACTAACTGATAACTTTGAACCACAATTTCAAGCTGGTGAAACGCCACGCTTAGTCGATGTATTACTACGTAAAAATATCATGGTGTTTGAACCGCTGTGGACATTGATCCCAAGTAACAAGGCCATTTTACCAATACTGTGGAGCTTGTTCCCTAATCATGAATATTTACTTAATACCGCGTTTGAGCTTAACGACGAGTTATTACAAACCGGTTATGTAGTTAAACCAATAGTAGGACGCTGTGGCGCTAATATTCAACTTGTTGATGAACAGCAGCAAGTTATAGAAAAAACAATGGGGCACTTTGCAGAGCAAGACCAAATATACCAACAGCTATTTACACTGCCTAAAGTAGATGATTACTTTGTACAAATATGTAGTTTTACAGCCGCCGGTAAATACTCTGGTGGTGGCGTGCGTGTTGATAAAAGCATGATCATAAACGGCCATAGCGATTGTATGGCGTTGCGTATTAAATAATAAACAATACTAAGCCCGCAATTTTGCTGCGGGCTTAAGTTTGTGTAGCCCTTCCCTCTTTTAAATTTTATAGCTATCTCATGCGAGTTACTCCTGATAGAGTAAATTTATTAAACACCACAAATTAGGGTATTTCATGGCGAATCAATTTAATGTACTCGGCACACGCTTAAAACTATGTTGCGGTAATGGTGGCTACACACGTGAAGGGTTTTGTTATGTACCAGAATCAGATCTTGGCAATCACAGTGTATGTGCAATTATGACTGAAGAGTTTTTACAATTTTCAAAATCGCAAGGTAACGATTTAATAAGCCCAAACCCCCTTTACGATTTTCAAGGTTTAAAAGCCGGTGATAAATGGTGCTTGTGTGCAGTAAGATGGCTTCATGCTATTTCAGCAAACGTTGCGCCACCGGTGGTACTTGAAGCTACAAATAAAAAATCATTAGAAATAGTGCCGCTCGATGTTTTAAAAGCGCACGAATATATAGCCAAAGTTTAAATACACTTAAGCGTTATTAAATTAAAGTCTGCAGATTTTACAAATGTATGCAGGCTTTTCAAAAATTCAATCACCCCTCCAGCCTCTAAAATCTCAAATAAAAACATAACCCCATGTTTTTAAACAGCTTTTAAAAACAATCAACTTACGGCATAACAGTTGCTTCATTAAGTTTAAGTCATGCTCATAACGCAACATATTATATGAGCAACACATTACTTAATGTAGGAGAAATTATGAGTAACAATAACGAATCAAACAAAACAACTAAATTTACCGCGCCAGGTATGAGTGACGAATCAGCTCAAAAAACAATAGCTACGCTAGATAACCGCATGGTTGCATTGATAGATTTACAGCTTACTTTAAAGCATATTCACTGGAATGTAGTGGGACCTAACTTTATTGGCGTACACGAAATGATAGACCCACAGGTAGACATTGTGCGCGAAATGACAGATACAATTGCAGAGCGAATTGCGACTCTTGGTGGAGTACCCGTTGGTACGCCTAAATCAATTGTAGATCGTCGTACTTGGAGCGAATACTCAGTAGGTAAAGGGTTAGTAACCGAGCATTTAGCCGCACTTGATAAAGTATACAACGGCGTTAATGGCGATCACCGCAAAGCAATTGAGACTCTTTCTGAACTAGATCCAGTGTCTGAAGATATGATCACCAGCCAACTGGCTGATCTAGAGCAATTTCAGTGGTTTATTCGAGCCCATTTAGAATCATCTACAGGCGAGTTAAAAAGCTAATATATTTAATTTAAGAAAGCCCAGCATTAATATGCTGGGCTTTTTTTTGCGTAAAAATCACTCTATTTATAATAATATATAGATATGTATCAGTAAGCTCTAATACAAAATTCATATAAAAACAATAGAAAATTGGTATTACCAAAACAAATAACCAAAATAAAATTGAATGATTTTACACTCCTCACTATTTCGCAAATTTATAAGCCATACCCAACCTTTAATGAATACCTCATTATTTTAACATCACTTAAAAAGCAAACTAAACACGTATAAAATCACATCACAAAAGCTCAAAATAGCATCTAAATCTAGGTTAAATAGTACAAAAAATATAAAAAAGCGCCTTTGGTAAGCATACTTTAATAAAATTCATTCAAAATATTAAAAATAAAAACACATCATAAGCCATTAAATTTATTAAGTATAAGCAAAATAAAAGAATGTTTTGTAATACACTTTGTGAATTTTTGGTAAACAAAGGTTGTAATAAAAGCTGAATTGGACTAATTTCAACCATACCACCTGTATGACACACCACAGGGAAATAGCAGTTAAATTGGTTAACCAAGCCAAGTAACAACACACACAATGACGTAAGTCGTACCCAAACGGGAGAGATACATGAAACTCAATCAAATTACTTCAACATTAATTAATAAACATAAAAGAAGTAGCTCTACAACAATCAGTGCAGCAGCCCTTTTATTAATGGCTTCTTCTACTATTGCAGCGCAAGAGGCTCCGGCAGCTTCAGAAACGGCAGCTGCAGATATTGAAGTTATTGAAGTAAAAGGCATGCTAGGTAGTATGAAAGCCGCCGCTATGCTTAAACGTACTGACGGACGTATTGTAGATGCGATTGTTGCTGAAGACATTGGTAAGTTACCTGATAATAATATTGCAGAAGCACTGCAACGTATTACTGGTGTATCTATTAATACCGATTTTGGTGTGGGTGACAGTGTTTCGATTCGTGGCTTACCTCAGAACCGTGTTGAATTAAACGGTCGTTCTACTATTGGTGACTCTCGTGACGGTATTAGCTTACAAGATTACCCATCAAGCTTCTTAAAAACAGTAGAAGTAGTTAAGTCTCCTACTGCCGATATGATTGAAGGTGCATTAGGCGGAACAGTTAGCTTAAAAACAGTTCGCCCATTAGAGTTAGATAAACTAACTGGCGCAGTTTCATTAGATGGTGAATATGCAGATAAAACAGAAAAAGTAGCGCCTATTTTTAGCGGTTCACTTGGTAACAACTGGGACTTTGACGAAATGGGTACCTTTGGTGCCATTGCTATGTTTTCGTATCAAGATCGTGAAATTCGTCAAGATGAAACGTCTAGCCGTGTTAAACCTCAAGACATTGATATTAATGGCCAAGAAGGTAATACACCAAGTGGCAACGCTATCGTACGAGACGAGCACAGTGTTGAGCAATATGTAGAACAACGTAAACGTACTGCTGTAAATTTATCACTTCAGTGGGCACCGCAATCTGGCAATGGCATGGTGTATCTAGATTTAAGTGGCACTAAACGCTCTGGTGAGCAAAGTGGTAACTCTATATTAGGTGTTGCAGGTTCACTATCAACAGATGCAAATACAACTCAAGATGCTAACGGCGTAAATAATTACACGCTAACAAACGAATTTGGTATCCCTAAAACATACAGTGACTTTCGTGAAACTGACTCGTTTTCAAACGCACTTGGTGCAGAGTGGAACCTTACTGATAGCATAAAAATCTCTGGTGAAATTGCAGTAGCATCATCAGAAAGCGTAAGACCTGATTCTGAATTTACACTTCGCCCAATCGAAAAATCAACATTCGAAGCAAGTGGCGGCGTTGATCTAGTAAATCATTTATATGATGGTGCATTTTCTCAAGATGGTAATAAATTACCTAGCATCATTCATTCAGATCCAAATGCATTTACTGACCCACAAAACTTAGCACTTCGTACGTTTAAAAGTGAAGATAGAAGAACAGACAATGACGAAACAGCTATTCGTTTTGATGTTGAAATGTTTGAACCTCTCAGCAGCTTAAGCTGGGTATCTAAAGTAAAAGCAGGTGTCCGTGTTACTAACCGCGATTACGAATATGAGCAATACAAAGTAGAAATTAAAGACATTTACAAAAATGCATTTAACGACTCAGATGGTTCATTAGCTACTTTATGGGTTGATGACTACAACGCTGCTTTTTCAAATAGCTTCACAACAGTTAGCCACGACAACTCTTTTGACCAATTAGGTCATTCGGGACAAAATGACCTACTAACGTTTTTAAGCTACAACGGTTTATCTAACCCTGCAAATACTTACGCTCAACTTCAGCAGTTACTTGCAGGTACTAACCTAGCATCAACAGGTAGCCTTTCAGATAACCAAGAATTTCAAGAAAGTGCATACCGTAACGTGGTTGAAGATACAGCTGCGGTGTACGTATCGGCTTACCTAGATTTTGATAACATCACTGCGATTGTGGGTGGTCGTTATGTGACTACAGATTTAGAATCAAGCGTGTTCCTTAACGGCGAAAAAGTAACTGGCGACAATGACTACAGCGACTTTTTACCAAGCTTAAACGTTACGTATAACTACTCAGACGAAACATTATTCCGCTTTGCTGCTGCAAAAGTTATGCGTCGCGCTGACTTTAGCGAGCTAAGTCCTGCGTTTGACGTTAATAACGATATTACAGGCGCAACGCAAGGCTCTATTGATTTAGAACCATACCGCGCAACACAATACGACTTATCTGTAGAGCATTACTTTGATGAAGGTAACGTACTATCTTTTGCTGTATTTTATAAAGATGTTGAGTCTTTCTTAAGTAACGAAAGCAGCTGTCAGGCTTCTTCAAGCACTTCAACTGGTCAAAACGTAACTCAATGGAACCAAGTATGTCAGCTTGACGTTGCAGGTGTTTCACAAGGCAACCTAGTTTACTCTGATGCGACTGACTACCCAGTAGATGCAGATGGCTTTAACCATGTTGCAGGTCTGCGTGATGCAGGACTAACGGGTATCGATACAGTTAAAAATGTAAATGGTGAAAACGGCTCAGTACAAGGTTTTGAAGTGGGCTACCAACAGTTCTTCACAAGTTTACCTGGTGCATTTTCTGGCTTAGGTGTTAATGCAAACTACACGTATGCCGACAGCGAACAACCAAACGGCAACCCACTATTAGATATTTCTAAAAATACATATAACTTACAAGTATTTTGGGAATACGAAGGGTTCTCTACTCGTATCGCTTATAACTACCGTGACAGTTTCTTAGATACTGAAAACGAAAAACGCGTAGAAAATATTAACTCAGATGGCAGTATTTCAGCAGAAGGCACTGTTTACGGTAATAACTACCGTGACGACAGAGGCCAGTTAGATTTCTCTGCAAGCTGGGATATTAACGAAAATATTACGCTAGTAGGTAATGCGACTAACTTAACGGGTGAACCTTCAATCTACCTATCTGAACTAGGTGGTGCTTGGAAGTACACTGAAGCGGATCGTCGTTATAGCTTTGGTATTCGCGCTAAATTTTAATTTTCCCTGAAAGCTAAAGCCTGCTTTTATGCAGGCTTTTTTACGTCTATAAAAAAGTGGCTTTATATTACGTAAAAAACACTCCCTCCTAGCTATACTTATTTGAATATTAAATTTACTATCAAAGCGTTATTACTATTAACAGGAAAAGTTGAAGTGCTGTCGCGTTTATATAATTTTATGCCGGGTTTAGATACATTGCTGCACTATGAGCGACAATGGTTTGCTGATGATTTAAGAGCAGCGCTATCGGTAGCTGCCGTAGCTTTACCTGTTGCCATTGCTTACGCACAGCTAACCGGTGTTAATGCTGCCGTAGGGTTATATTCTTGCATATTACCAATGATGTTATATGCACTTTTTGGCACTTCAAAACAGTTAATAGTAGGCCCTGATGCTGCTACCTGCGCCGTTATTGCAGCAGTAGTAACACCTCTTGCTGCAGGTGACAGTTTTAAACATTGGCAACTTGTTGTCACCATGACCGCTATGACCGGCTTTTGGTGCTTTATAGCCAGTAAATTTAAGCTAGGTGTATTAGCCGACTTTTTATCTAAACCTATTTTAATGGGATTACTAAACGGCGTAGCCATTACTATTATTGTGGGTCAATTTTCCAAAGTATTTGGCTTTACCTTTGACGAACGCTACCTACTTGAACGCTTAGGTGGTGTGCCCACATACCTAGCGCAAACACATGTTCCCACCTTACTAATGGCTTTGTTTACACTGGCGGTTTACTTTGCCATGAAGCGCATAAGACCCACGTGGCCTGCATCTATGTTTGCCATTGCTTTTGGTGCGCTTTTGGTATGGATTTTTGAATTAAAACAACTTGATATAAAAACTATTGGCACCATAACTGGCGGGCTTCCCGTTTTTAATACCCCTGTTTTTGATTTAGGGATTATTCGTGAGCTAGTGGTACCCGCACTTAACTTAGCCATCGTGAGCTTTGTTAGTATGATGCTAACTGCCCGCAGCTTTGCAGCTAAAAATGGCTACGACATAAACGCCGATAAAGAATTTAGAGCGTTAGGTATTGCCAATATTGCGTCGGCTCTTTCGCAAGGGTTTGCAGTCAGTGGCGCCGACTCACGCACCGCTGTTAACGATGCAACAGGTGGTAAAACGCAGTTAGTATCAATAATAGCAGCGGCCATTATTGCGCTCATAGCCGTGTTTTTAACAGCCCCACTTGAATTTATTCCAAGCGCAGCGCTAGGTGTTGTACTTATTATTGCCTCTGTTCATTTACTCGATTTAAAAGCGGTTTGGCAATTAAAACGAAAAGATAAACAGGCATTTTATCTCGCCTCAGCCACCTTACTTGCGGTGTTATTTATTGGCGTTATACCAGGGATCACACTTGCTGTATTACTGGGGTTATTTCAATTTATTCGCACTGTTATGCGCCCAACCGACAATATACTCGGCGTAGATGTTAACGGTGTAGTAAGAAGTTTAGACGCCACAGATAAAGCAAAATCGGTGCAAGGCGTGTTTATCTATCGCTTTAATTCACCTTTAACTTACTTTAATGCCAGCTACTTTAAACGCAGATTACTTGAGCAATACGCAAGACAAAAAGACGACACTCAATGTGTAATAATTGACGCTGTACCCTGCTTTACTCACTTAGATTTAAGTGTAATGGCCATGCTTGCCGATCTCGACGTTATATTTAAAAAGCGCGATATAAGGCTTGAACTTGCAGGCAGAAAACGCCAGCTGCTCTCATGGTTTGATATTGCAGGAATGAAGTCAGGAACAGAGGGTATATACATTCACTCAGACCTATACATCGCCCTAAAAAGAAATAGCGTAAGCCAGCACACCGAGGAAGTTAATTTATTCGTGGCAGATGAAAATAAAGAGGCGTTAACACAGCCATAAAATACTAAACAGCAGATCAGCTAACTGCTCTGCTGTTTATATTAAGTACTTTTTATACTTTTGGGTAGTTTGAAGGGAAAAATGCTTTTTTAGCGTCTTCATCAAACTCTTTTTTAAAGGCTACATCAGTACCAGTTACGCGTGCACGTGCAACCGCTGGGCGGCTATCAATGCTTTCAAACCAACGCTTAAGATTTGGATACGGTGCTAAGCCCTCTTCACCTAATACAACCGGTGCTTTATCAATCCAGCCCCATGCAGATACATCAGCAATTGTGTATGTATCACCCACAATAAAGTCACGACCCTCAAGGTGCGTATCAAGCACTTCGTAATGGCGCTGCGCTTCACGTAAATAACGATTAACCGCGTAATCAAGCCCTTCTGGTGCCATATGTCTAAAGTGTACACTTTGCCCTGAATACGGACCTAAACCAGATGCGATAAACATTAACCACGACAGCATTTCAGCGCGGTCATCGCTCTTGCCTTCTAGCTTTCCATATTTTTCAGAAAGGTACATTAAAATAGCATTCGAATCGAACACACGCGTTTCACCATCAACAATTGCTGGTGCTTTAGCGTTTGGATTAATTGCTTTAAATTCAGGTGTATGTTGCTCACCTTTTAAAGTATCAAGAGGAACAAGTTCAAACGGTAAGCCTGTTTCTTCTAAAAAGAGTGCAACCTTCATTGGGTTAGGAGTATGGTGAAAATAAAATTTAATCATGTAAAGTTCCTCAATAATTGAGCAACGATTAAAACACAACTTGAGCGGGTGTTCAAATTAAGTTTTTAATAAGTAAAATATACAATTAAAACGTGATTTAATTGTGAGTATTTCGTGATACTTCATTCGTAAATATCATTTAAGCTGAATGCAATATCAGCCTTTGCGAGAAGCAACATGCCTTTTAAAGCACTATCCCGTCCATTTTTTATCTCACTTGTTGGGTTAATAATTTTTTGCTTTCAAAGCCAAGCGGCTGAGCAAGTAACTATTTCTAGTACAGCTAATCCCACTACCTTTTTAGAACTTTACACATCGCAAGGTTGCAGTAGCTGCCCACCAGCTGAAAAGTGGATTTCAAAATTTACAGATGATGAAAAACTATGGACTGATTTAATCCCTATTAATTTTCATGTTACTTATTGGGATTATTTAGGATGGAAAGACCCGTTTGCCTCTGCTGTTTTTAGTAAAAGACAACGTACGTATAAGGCACTCGGTAAAAGTAGGATTGTAGCAACCCCAGGATTTATGGTTAACGGTAGCGGGTGGCAAGGTTGGTTTTATGAACAAGCTATACCTATAACTAAAACCCATTACTTAGGTAATTTAAAAGCGACTATAAACAACAGTAAAATTAACCTCGAATACAATACTGTTAATTCCGAAGATGATACCAAACAAAACTTAATAGCTCATGTAGCTCTGTTAGGTTTTGGTATAGAAACACAAATACACAGCGGCGAAAACGCAGGCCATAAGTTAAAACACGACTTTGTAGTTATTGGTTACGAGCAAAGTAACATGCAAACTAAGCAGCAATTATCATTAACTGACTTAACCCTGCCTCGCGCTAAAAAAATATCGCCAACAAAGCAAGCCTTAGTATTTTGGGTATCAAAAAAAGGCGACCCTACCCCACTACAAGTTGCAGCGGATTGGTTTTAAACGTTAAGGTTAATTCGCATAAAATTACTAATTAACAGCTCAGCGCGCAATAAATGTTCTTTAATATCAACTATAGAAAAAGGCTTTGGGTAATTTAAAAACTAATGAATTAGCATTGTTACTTTAAAGGATTTATTCTTTTTCAATATGTGTACCTGTATAAAACATAAATAACATTGTATTTACATCGACTTTTGTTTATAAAGTAACTTGAATGGACTCTTGAAATAAGTAATTGACTTATAAGTATAAAAATCAAGCGCCTATCAATAAAACTTCTGCAATTACCTATATGGACAAAAATTTATGCAAATTAACCAAAGCCACATTAAAACAATTGTAATCGCTGCAATTACAGCTTCGTCTTTAGCTGGGTGTGCTACAACATCATCTAAAGTAATAGAAACACCAACTGTTGCTAGCTATAACACAACCTACTCAGGTACAAAAAGCAAACTAGTCGTAGGTCAGTTTGTAAACCGTTCGAGCTTTCAAAATGGTATATTTTCCTCAGGCCAAGACCGTTTAGGCAGCCAAGCAAAAACAACACTAATGAGCCACTTACAACAAACAAATCGCTTTAGTGTGCTTGATCGCGACAATATGGCAGCCCTTGCAGAAGAAGCAAAGTTAACAGGTACAAAACAAGTTCTTAGCGGTGCTAAATTTGTTGTAACTGGTGATGTAACAGAGTTTGGCCGTAAAGCTATTGGCGATCGCCAACTTTTTGGGTTATTGGGTAAAGGTAAATCGCAAATTGCTTATGCTAAAGTAACGCTTAATGTTGTTGATGTTACTACATCAGAAGTTATTTATTCAGTGCAAGGTGCTGGTGAATACAGCCTATCAGAACGTGAAGTTATTGGTTTTGGAAGCACAGCTTCATACGATGCCACATTAAATGGCAAAGTACTCGACTTAGCTATTCGCGAAGTAGTTAACAAGTTAGTTACGGGTCTTGAAGCTGGTCAATGGGGCAACAAGTAATGAAAAAGCTAATTACCTTAGCATTTGTTTGTATTGCCCTAACAGGTTGTAACTCAACGAAAGAACCTATTTACTATTACGGCAACTATAGCACTGCCGTATACGCCTATTTAAAAGCAGATGACGTAACAGCCGAAGAGCAAATTAGTATGCTTGAACAAATTATTGCCGATGCCGCAAACAAAAGTAAAAATGTTGCACCTGGCCTACATGCTCACCTAGGTATGCTGTATTTTGAAACGGGTGATCCTTCATTAGGTACTACTCACTTCGAAACTGAGAAATCACTTTTCCCAGAGTCAGTTCATTACATCGACTTCCTTCTAAAGTCTGCTAAAGGCGCTTAATATGCTTAATTTCAAATCATACACAGCGATCGCTTTAGTCGCATTACTCGCTGGCTGTGTTTCACCTCCACCAGCACACGACTACACAGCATTTAAACAGGCAGACCCTCACTCAGTTATTATTTTACCACCGCTAAATAATACACCTGAAGTAATAGCACCATACAGTGTGATGACTCAAATGGTCGCGCCTATAGCTGAGTCCGGCTTTTATGTTTTTCCGGTTGCTTTAGTCGATCAAACCTTTAAAGGTAATGGCCTCACTGTTGCAAGCGACGTGCACCAAGTACCGGCAAATAAATTATATGAGATTTTTGGTGCAGACTCTGCGCTTTACATCACTATTGAAGAATACGGTACTAGCTATGTTGTCATTTCTAGCGAAACAGCTGTAACTGTGTCAGCTTCATTAGTTGATTTACGCACTGGCGAGCAATTATGGCAAGGCAAAGCAAGAGCCTCTTCAGCTGAACAACAAAGTAATGGCGGTGGTGGCCTTGTAGGCATGCTTGTTATTGCAGCAATTAATCAAATTGCTGAAACTGTCACTGATAAAGGCTTTGAAATCGCTGCAATGACTTCAACACGCTTACTATCGTCGGATGCATATAACGGCCTGCTATATGGCCCTCGCTCACCTAACTACGGGCAACCAGCACCAAGCGAAAAGAAACAATAACTCTCATTGTTATTCATCTAAAACTTAAAAAGGCCGAACCATAAAATGGGATTCGGCTTTTTTAATAACAGACAGCTTACTTAGCTAATTAGCTAAATTACCTTTAAGTATTCAGAGCAGATTTTAAAATAGAAGTTTAAAAACTAAAATTAATAAAAAAAGAAAAAATGGTCTTTATAAAAATACTGACTAAAAAAGCCACCATAAAAAATGCAGCAAATGCAGAAACAGCCCCACCACCGGTATACCCTGCTTTAGTTTTTTCTACCATCAACACATAAATTCCTAACACTACGCTTACCTTAAACCATAGCCAGTAATCGTTGCTAAAAAGAGGGATTGCAGCAAAGCCAATTATTGGCACTAATATTTTGGCTTCTTCGTTTTTGTGTAAAAAATAAAAAGCCATAATAGCAATATATAAAAGTGCCGTTATATCGGGCATATAAATAACTTCCTTGTAAGAAAATAATAAAACCAATAAACGCAGCGATTATACCTATTACTGAGCTCCTATAAAATTCGATAATTGTGTTTACTTTTTAGCTGTGCAATATTAAATCACTATTAAACACAAGGATTGCTAAACCTATTTACAGGTTTGGTATAAAAACTAAAAGGATGAATATGATTAAGCCATTTTATACGAGCTGTTTGTTAGCCCTCTTGCTATTAACACCCAGCCTTGTAATAGCAAACCCGACGGCCTCGCAATATCAGCAAATTCTTAACGAGAGCCTTACTGAAAACGAGCCTGGGGTATCGGTAATTATAAGTAAAAATGGCAAAGTACTTTTTAAAGGAGCGCGCGGGCTTGCCAACCTTGAGCATAACATTGCACTTAATGAGCAAAGCGTTTTACGTTTAGGTTCTATTTCAAAACAATTTACTGCCGCTGCAATTATGATGCTACAAGAGCAAGGTAAGTTATCAACCTCAGATGATATTCATAAATATGTTGCAAGCTTTCCTACTGAGGGCAACCTCGTCACAATCGAAAACTTATTAACCCATACATCGGGCATAGCCAACTACACAGATGACGACGACCTATTCGATAAAGAAATACAAGTACCCACCAGCGTTGACGATACACTCACGAGATTTGCCAAACACCCAATGGTATTTAAACCTGGCGAAGCGATGGCTTATTCAAATACCGGTTATTCACTGCTTGGTAAAATAATTGAAGTAGCGAGTGGGCAATCTTATAAAGACTTTATTGAACAAAATATATTTAAAAAACTAGGGATGACTCAAAGCAGTTACGAAGGACAAGAACTTGTTGCCCACCGCGCATCAGGGTATGAGCAAACAGAGCAAGGTTTAATAAACACCAGCTACATTAACATGGATTGGCCCTATGCCGCAGGGGCGCTTATATCTACCCCAACCGACTTAAATATTTGGTTTAGTGCGTTATCGTCTGGCAAGCTAATTAGTAAACCAAGTTATGAAAAAATGATCAGCCCTTTTAAACTAAATGACGGCAGCTTTTCATCCTACGGTTATGGATTAATTATTAAGCCTTTGAATGAATACACTGTAATTAAACACACAGGTGGAATAAATGGCTTTTTAGCGCACGCACGCTATATTCCAGAGCAAAAGCTATATGTAGCTGTACTGGCTAATTCCAACCACATAAATCCTATTTTTATGAACGAAAAACTCATCGCTAAAGCACTTGGTATCGTACTGCCCGAGTTTAAAAAAGCCGATATAACAGCGCAACAACTAGCGCCTGTATTAGGTGATTACCGAATTGATAAAAACACTTTACGCAGCCTCATTTTTGAAAATAATACTTTGTACTCACAGCGCACTGGCGGCGATAAAATAAAACTTATTACCATGTCTGACAATAGCTTTTACTATCCTAATTCAAACAATTACTTAGTAATAGAAAAGAACAGCCAAGGGCAATTAGTGATGAAACATTTTAGTGGGTTATCAATAACTCCTACTAAGGCGATTAAAATTTAATTTCAAGATTATCCAAATAACAATGCCCGAAGTTCACTCAAGTCGTAACCTCGGGCATGACTGGTTTTATCGTGATTCTGAGGTAAATTAAGACCCTATTAATTTGATATTACGAAAACCTTCACCAGATTCGAAAATGCAGCTTACTCAAAGAAACTAAAAATTTACTGCTGGCTCAATAACCACTCCTTTGGCGCTTGCCCTGTTTTTTTTCTAAATACACGAGCAAGTGCAGAGCCATTTTCGTACCCAACCTGATTAGCCACTAAATCCATATTTTGATTTTTTAAAATAAGCTTTTTAGCAACTGACAAACGCCAATCAGCCAAATAGTCAGCTGGTGTTTGCTCTATAATTCGCTTAAACGTGTCAGCAAATTTAGAGCGCGACATGCCACACGCCTCAGCCATAACACTAAGCGACCAGTTTTGCTCTGGGGTTTGGTGTATTTTTATTAATACTTTAGCCAACTGAGGATGGGCAAGCCCTGCCATCATCCCGGTTTTAATTGCGCCCTCTTCTAATACCTTGCGCAAAACACTAATTAAAAACACATCGCATAAGCGATCTATAATTAAATCCTTACCGCTGGCGTCTTTAAATGCCTCTTCAAAAATCCAAAAAGCGCTTTGATCTAATAATCCATCACCTGTTAATTCGTAATTTAAACAAAAAGGCAACGCCTGTAATAAAGGACTATGCCCTCCACTTTGATAGCTAATTTGCGCGCACACTAAATCAGCACCATCGTCCTTATCCGAAAACAAACAGTGCCCTGTAGAGTGAGGAAAAAAGATCACCGAAGGCGTTGATAAAACAACTTCAAAACCACTGTTACTGCGCACTTTTAACGTACCTGAACGCAATAAATGTAAATGCCCAACACCTTGATCGTTACTAAAATCGCTAGTACCGCACATGTTCCCACTAAAAAACACATTAGCGTTAAGTGAAAAATGACTCAGAACACTCGAAAGCACATCCATAAACGCCTCTTTGGATTATTGGTATGAAAATACAGACTAATAGACGCATATTAACCAAAAAATAACGATAAAGTACAGTTGAGTTTTAAACAAACACACTAATTAAATTATTATTTGGAGATACACATGAAATTTTCGACACTCACTAAATCAGCTTTTTTTGCAGCATCAGTCCTTGCAAGTTCACTAAGCTTTGCAGCAGATATAGACGCAAATGCAGACGTTAACGACATTGCAATTAGTGGCTACGATACCGTTGCTTACTTTACCCAAAACAAAGCGGTAACAGGCAGCTCTGAATATACTGCAACACATAAAAATGCCATTTATAAGTTCAGCTCAGCTAAGCACCGCGACTTATTTAGAGCTAACCCAGAAAAGTACGCACCACAATTTGGTGGCTTTTGTGCGTTTGGTGTATCAATGGAGAAAAAGTTTGACGTAGATCCAGAGGCTTTCAAAATTGTTGAAAACAAACTTTATTTAAATCTTGATAAATCGGTTCAAAAACAATGGCTAAAAGACGTACCTGGCTTTATTACTTCAGCCGATTCAAACTGGTTTGACATAAAAGACAAAACAGCAAAAGAGCTTTGATAAAACCAATTTAAAGTTAATTTTGAGGTTGCTTCGGTTTATAACCGTTCACCCTCAAAATGCCATTTAAATTAATAAAAATTAGGTTTAGGCTCTTAATTTAACTAATATTACTTTGATTTATTAAGCATTGCTTTTAAATCGGCAAATGGAGAATGCGTTGCAGCCCCTACTTTGCGCTCTGTAGTCGACCCGCCATACATAATATGTTCGTGATATTTATTGTGCTCATTATCGTGGCAATAAATACACAATAACTCCCAGTTACTGCCATCCTCAGGGTTATTACTGTGGTTATGATCAACATGGTGCACCGTTAATTCACGTAAATTAGAGTACTCAAACTCACGAGCACAACGCCCACACACCCAAGGGTACAGTCTTAAAGCTTTTATTCGGTAACCTTCCTCTTGCTTCACATAAGCCTGAGGTACATCGTTATTCTTACTCATAATATTCCAGTTAAATGTGTTATTTCGGTGCTCAATACTAAAAAAACTTAATTACTGACAAATCACCAAAAGAAGTATCTATATGCCGGCCTGTTTGCCCCCATGCACGTAGTACGACCATAAGTTTTTTATTGTCGGAAGTCCAAGAAATTCCACCACCGTAGGCCTCAACTTTTTCGGCGCCCGAATCTTTTAACCCCAGTCCAGGGTCTGTATTTCGAATATTTCCCTTACCTACTTTGTATTCAGCAAATACGTGAACATTATGCGGTAACGAAAACGATAAAAGCGAGCCAATACTCGCCCCGTACGAATTAGAAATTAACTTAGTGACCTGTGGTGCAGATGAATTTAAAAAGTCAGCCTGAAACACTATATTATCTTTATCCTCAAGAGATACATGCTTGAAAGACCACGCGCCAACAACACTTAATGCCACGTCAAATTTGCTGCTTAGCTTTGGTCTATTAAGAAAAAAATGCTCAAACAAAGACTCTTTATTATTGAAGGTATAAAAGTTGTGTTGCCCAGATAGCTCAAACTTAGTTGAACGTGTATTTTGCGAGAAAATTTTATCCGTTTGATTGCCGCTTAAATTGCTAGCCGTGCTTTGCAGCCCTTCAAGGGTTTGGTAGTTAAAAGTGATTTTAGAGTTTTTAAATTTTCTGTATGAAAGCAGTACATCTTGTGTTTTTGTTTCAACATTATCTTCAAAAATATCGGCTGAATAGCCAATTTCAATGTCGTTAATATCAAAAAACACACCCACACGTTGGTTGTTTATGGGCGCTAACGAAAACAGTGTTTTTTGATTACCAGCCAAGTCATCGTATATTAACGCATGGCTAGTATTTGGGTTTGAAATAGTGGTTCGTACTGATTTTAGGTCAAAGTCAAAAGCCAATACAGCACCAGATTGAAATGCCGCTAAAACAGCAAAGCTCACAATAACCAAGTAATTGCGATTCATTAAAAACACTCAAAAATTAATTTGTATTAGAGTAGCGCTTTTTTTACATTAAATAATCACAAAAGGTTAACAATTAATGAAGATATTAAATAAAGCGCTTTATGTCATTTTTTGGGGTGCTTTCAAGAGCAAACTCACTTACATGCTTAATCAGTTCAGGGAAGAATTCTAAAAAAGTAGCCTCTAGTTCGTCGTAGTTACGCGCTATATCATCAGCAGCGCCCGCAAAAGTGTTAGCAAAGCGAATGCGCTTGGCAATGTTATCCAGTGCTAACCCTATTCCCTCAACGGTTTCGTACTCTTTAAACCAATCGTTTTTAGTCATGCTTGTTACAACATGCTGCATTCGCGGGGGCATAACATTTAGGCGGTTATTTAAAAGCTGATAACTGGTGTACTTAAAATCACTTAAAGGTTGCTTGCTAAATCGTTGCCAATGCACAATTAAAAAGTGATCAAACACCACATCGATAGCCACACCCGCAAAGCGCTTATGCTCGGGTGAAAAATACTGTTTAGCGTGTTTTACTGCGCGGTGGGAGTCGGTAAATTTATCGACTAAATAGTGGTTATCGAGCCCATTTATAACCGTACTTGGCAATTGCTCTACGTGCCTTTTACCACCAAAGTCGCCCAATAAGTTCCCAAAGTGAGAATCGGCTGTAGGTTGTGCTAAATAAAGGTGAGCTAAATAATTCAAAGTGTACTCTGGCTTGGTATTAATACAGTTAAAATAATAACTTAATTGTAAGCGCTACTTAAAGTTAGATTTTATGCCTAATCAAAAAAATAGCATAAAAAAGGTGAAACTAAGTTCACCTTTCATATTAATTTTGAAACTAATTAGCTAGCATTACGCCGTAGAAACGTTACTTGCGCCTGCGTTGTTAAGTATTTCTTCAATAGCGTTTTTATTATCACTATCGTACTTAACACCAACTAATATAGAGCCTTTTTCAATGGCATCTTCATAATACTTAATTTCGTGCTCAGGGATAAACGCACCAATTGCAGCACCTAAAGTACCACCTACTGCAGCGCCTGCGCCACCAGCAGCAAATGCAGCGACTAATGGTCCGGCAACTAATAAGCCAGTACCGCCTGTTGCTACAGTCCCTACGGCAGTGAAACCGCCAATAATTGCAGCAAGAATACCACCTGAAGCTGCGCCTATAAGGCCGCCTTCAGAAGCTTTAGTACCTTCGTCTACAGCAAAATCTTCCTTTGCGTATGAGTCGTTGGCTACAATGCTTATATCTGCTTCATTAATACCTAAAGCTTCTAATCTATAAATTGCGAGTGTTGCTTGTGATGCACTTTCGAATAACCCAGTAATAACGGTACTCATAATAACTCCTTTATTTATTTAAGAAAATACACTTACTACTAAGCAAAACTCAAACCAAAAAAATTATTAATTTAAATCAATAAGATAAGACAAAAGCCATAACTAACCCTTTCATTGTTAGAGTAAAAGTTGCTAAATTTTGTAAAAAACTCCTATCTACAAAAAACAAAACGCCTTGCGAAATAAAGGGAGATTTTTATCACCCTCTTGTTTATGGTTATTACCATGTTTACCAAAAAAATTAAAAATAATAGTTAAGGGTAGCTCAACTCTAACGTACGACAACGCTCGCGAATGCGTTTAACAATAGCTTCATATATATGCTCAGGCATCTGCGTACGAAAGCCATCTTCGATTACCTTAAGCACTTTACTTTTAAGTACTTGTATCTGCTTTTCAACCATTAATTTAGGTAAGCCTATATTTACACCAAGCTGAACGAAATCTTCTTTAGTATAAAATCCAAATATATTATAAGCATCACTAAAGTCACCTTCGTCACCCTCCTCTATAGCAAGTACCCCAAAAGACATAAAACATGCTCTGTCAAATGTAGAGTAAGGTGCTAAGCTCAGCATATCGTACATGGGTGCAACTAAGTCCATAATGCGATTACTTTTATGAAGTTTCCTCTGCATAGAAAAGTTTTTTAAATGCAAATCGTTGTTACCGACAATGTGACTGAATACAACTTGTAGAAACAATTTGAGCGTGACGGCTTTACTGTTACCTGCACAACGAGATAACTTCAATAGTACGTTCTCGTAACTCAATGCATCACTATCTTTGTTTTTCGGATGAACTTGACATAGCGACGCCCCATCTTCAATAAAATAACGCTGCTGTTCATCAATAATATCAAAGCGCTTAGTTATATACGCAAGCTCTCCAGACTCAAAAGGAATAAGTCCGCAATCGGCAACATCAAAGCCAACTTTTTTAGCTAATTGCATAATAAAAAACTCGTTTTCAGGTAGATGAGGAGCAACTTCTGGCGCTGGTTTAACAATATATTGTCCTCCAGATCCAGTAGGAATGAGCTGTTTACCTTCTAACTTCATGAGTAGCTTACGCTGCACACCCGATATAGACTGTCCATTGGCATGATCAATAGCGTATTCGTTAAAGTCATCAGGGGAGCCAATAATAGTTACCCCTTGTTGTTCCAGCGTTTTAGAGGCAGGAATAGGAACGGCAACCGGTTGACGGCCTGTTAAAGTAGCTACTTTGCCTGCAACAACGGAAATGGCTCCTATTAACTCGTTACCATTAGCGCACAATAAACCAAATTCATCATTTTTATCTAGCCTTGATTTTTCTGCATGATGTTTACGCAGCCAGCCTTCAGATAATAAGTTTGTAAAAAATGGAGGCAAAATATCAAAACTAAATGGTTCACTTTTTAGTGGAAAGTGATGCCCTATTGGATCGCCACTAATGAGGTAGTTTCTATCGTAAATAAAAATATATTCTTCTTTACCCGATAGGCTCTGATCTCTATATTCAATCAGATCTCCTGCCCTGATACTGTTTGCAAAAACTGTCGCCCTACGATTAATTTCCATTACATCTTGCTACCAGTAACTGATAGTCTCCTAATACACTAAGAATAGATTCAATAGTTGATCGCTTGGCCGACTTTGGACTGTTATATGCTTTATAAAGCGTCGCTTTACTAATAGTGGCAAGCTCGCAAAAAGTATCTATAGTAATGCCATTCTCTTTGCAATATTGATGTACACGCTGCTTTAACTCAGATAAAGGAAAGGTTTCACTATCGCTCGATTGTAAGGACTCTATCCGCTCTATTTCTTTTAAGAGTGTTAAAACCTGTTGTTTCAAATTATATAAGTTGCTCATTATACTCAGCTCTTAAATCATAAGTTCGCCAAAGCGAACTAAAATAACAATAAGTACATTATAATACACCAAAGTAAATAGAAAACCAAAAAAGTACACTGTAGTAAACTTAAGTGAAAAAAAGTATGCAAATGTAAAAGCAGCTATTAAAACCACAATTAAAGTATACAATAACAAACTTAAGTAAAAAAAGTCTGCTAAAGTAAACTAACATTAAAAATAAGGTTAAAACAAAGACGCTTACCCTCTTCAAACCCCTACCCAGTTACAATTGTGTTTTATTAATTCAGTAAAGAGTCAGTCTAATTTTGTTATCACTACTGCTCATTTTTAGGTGCGCATGAATCGTAAAACGCTGTGCTAAATTTCCTTTTTATATTGCCCTGCAATCAGCAGATATAGGCCACCCATGGATTACGAAGACTACTTTTTAAGTCAATCACAGCAAGCTGCACTGCAACAAGCGATGGTCAATACCAAGCTTTTAAACAGCTCTTCAATAAATACTAACAACATGCCAACACCTGAACAGCAGGCTTATAGTGTTATTGCTGTCGCGCTTTACCGCTTTAATTTACAAAAAATAAAATGGTCATCATTTTTAAAAATAGCAATAAACACAGCTAGCAACGCCTGCCAATGGTTATCCATCGAACTTGCAAGATGCCAACAAGAATACAAAGCCCAACCTAATGACGCTGTAATAATTGAGCAAAATGCATTTTTGAACGGTATTTTTAGCGAAGAACTCGCCTACATTGACGCCTTACTAGGAACTGAAGCACAAACTTAATAAACTTCCTAAGCGTGAGTCGAATACCCTTTCAGTTAAACGCTCTGACTCTTGCCGTAATCTCACCCAAATTTTTACGTTTAAAGTTTTACGCTTAAATTTTTAAAACTTTGAGTGAGTTTTTTTATAACTGTGCTTATTACCCAAACATCTATCGGTACGTAAATTGCTGTTATTAATATTCTTACTTAAAGAGTTGCACATAAATAACGCTGCTGTTATTTATAAAAAGGAGAACATTATGAGTAATAAACAGTTAATTACGACGATAGGTATAGGGCTCGCCGCTGCATCTGCAGGTATGTTAACAAGGAAAACTTTACAAAAATCGTGGGAAAAGGTTACCAACGAACCAGCCCCAAAAGATAGACCAAGCGAAGAAACAGATCTTAAAGAGGCCGTTACATGGGCGGTAGTTTCGGGCATTGGTGCGGGCGCTGCAAGAATGGCCGTACGTTATGTACTAGACAAGCGCCGATCTAAATAATCCGTCCCTATTGATACCTCTTATAAGTATTAAACGTAATACGGTGAGGCTCAAAAGGCGGCTTGCGACAGCTACTTCTGTGTTGTCGCAAGCAACTTAAAAAACCTCAAACAAGGTTATTTAATTATAGAGTTAAAACACGTTAATATTAATGTCCAAATTAAGGCCCTGTGATGAAGTTTGAAATGTCGGATGGCACGGCTGCGCAGCTTATCCGACCTACGCAAATTAGAAAAGCCAAAGGCGCCTTCCAACATCACCTCCAGATTTTAAGCAGATACACTCTATTAAGTATTAACTCCCTTTCAAAGTTGTTGCCTGCCTACAAGCTTGCGTATAATGCACGCATTCCGGCTGCATTTTTTAGCCGCTAACTTGGATTTTAATAATGAAAAAACTCTCTGCAGTGCAAATAAAGCAGCAAGCACTTGTACTTAATACTGCTGAAAAATTAGAAGAACAAGGCCGCGCTGAGCTCCCAGGCATGCTGCAATGCTGGTTTGATGTTCAATATCACTTATTTCCAAGTACACTACTGCTGTGCTTTCAGTTTGAAAACGAGCAAGCATTAAAAGCCGCAGAGCCTGATTTATTAAAATGGCAAAAGCGTTTAAGCGGCGCAATGCTTAAAAAAGGCGTTATTTTAAAAGATATGCGTAAACATTTAAAATTTACGCTCAAAGGGCCTGATGATTAATTAGAAAGGTTTAAAACTATATTTTAGCTTACGCTCGTATTACCGAAGCGCATAAAACCACAACGGAAAGCCGCTGCATTACTGCAACGGCTTTTTACTTTTTATTAGGACCGAAAGTAGAACCCATAAAGGTCAATTTCGACTCAGGGGTTTTTATTAGCCGATAATGCTAATTGGCCTGTTAAACAAAACGAATGCTCGGCAAAAGCAAATTTCAGTCGATTCAACGTTAATTGGTTGCCCTAAGTTAGCAATAGTAGGATAGTAAATTACATATAAAACAATAGCCTTATATTAGGAATATTATGATCAAAGTATTATTAGCGACCAGCTTAATTGCCTCTTCATTCGCTGCTTTAAGTAATCCTTTAACTGTTGAAGAACAGCGCATCAACAAAGCCCAATCGACAATGCCAAATGTTTTAAATGCATTTACCCCACAAGTATCAAGTTTTGAGCAACAATTTAAAGAATTAAACGACTTTAAAAGTGCAAAAATATTAGTACAAAGCTTTAGCTTTGAACTGTGGGAAAACGCAAAGCAACGCATAGTAAAAACCAATAATTACGACGACCGCGAGCTCTACTGGGCACGCCTGCTTTCAAGCAAAGTAATACGCACAACATCGCCTAAATTTTCAATTACGCAGGCTCAACTAAATACTTTACTAACCCTACTTGAGGAAGGCAGCAGAGGCCGTACCGACCTCACTTTTTCATCAGGCAGCACTAAAAAAATATTACTTACGGGCTTTGACCCATTTTTACTCGATAGAAACATAAACCAAAGTAACCCCTCAGGTGTTGCGGCGTTATTACTCGACGGCCAAGTTATTAATTACAACGGCGTGAGCGGAGAAATTAATACCGTTATGGTGCCGGTGCGCTACGAAGACTTCGATCAAGGCATAATAGAGTCACTACTTGCCCCCTACTACGCACTTAATAATGTAGACATGGTAGTAACTGTAAGTATGGGCAGAACAGAATTTGATTTAGAGCATTTCCCGGGTAAACGTCGCAGTGTAACCGCCCCCGATAATGCCAATATTGTGTTTGGCGGAACGCAAACAAGCCCAGTGATACCAAAACTTAATGGCCGACCACTTCCAGGCAACGAGTTTGTAAAATTTAGCTTGCCTGTAAGTTACATGCAAAACGCCAAAGGCCCTTATAAAATTATCGACAATCATGAAGTCACCACGCTTGAAAAAACCTATAAAGCAGGTTCTTACGGCGAGCTTAAAAATAATATTGCGGTTAATGGCGGCGGTGGTGGTTACCTATCTAACGAAATATCGTACCGAAGTATTCGCCTGCGCGATGCGCTTAATTCAAGTATACCTACAGGGCATATTCACACCCCACGTATACAACAATTCGAACCTGAAACAGAAGCTAAAATAGTAAAACAAATAAAGGCAATGCTAGAGCAAAGCTTAGTAGCGCTATAGTTTATAACAACTAGTTTAAGCGCATGATAAAGGGCAATAATATTGCCCTTTTTTAAATGGGGTTACTAGAGGCAAGTTTTGCCTTTTTTCTTAATCACAAAAGGCAAAAAGAAAGTTCTGACCCTGCTGATTTTTTAGACCATTGATGTATGAAGTCAAAATTTGACCCCTTTGGTTTTTCAGGTGATTTTTTTTAGATGGTATGTATTGTTAAACTCAGTTAAATTAATAGGGTTACAATAAGTTATCGATTTGTATTGGCCAAGCTGGCTTATTTTTTTAGGGATGATGGATGCGTTTAATCTTACTTTTTTTATTTTTATCGACTTTGCTGAACGTAAATATTGTCGCAGCTACGCAAGTCGCACCTCCTGTAAATATAGCTCCTTCGTTACCTAATACGCAAAATAACCATGATTTGGTATACCAGCAATTATTTAATATGCACAGCCAACTTGCTAGTTTGGATGAAAAAATACAACAACAAAAAACACTCGGTAATGATGTTAAAACCCTAGAAGCGGCGCAGCAAGCGCTAACAATTCAACTATCTAGATTCCAATCTCAACTCGATGCTCAAAAGAATCTACAAGCTAATAAATTTACTGGTTTTGATGGACGAATTGGTGATTTAAAAGACTCAATAAATTGGTGGTTTTCTATATTAACGATTTTTCTCGCATTGGGCGGTTTACTTATTTATAAGCTAAGTAGAAAAGAAGCAGAAAATGTAGCGCATCAACAGATGGAAGGCTTTATTAGCAGTAATGCGGATAAAATTTTAGCCAATACGCAAGTTTTTTTGGAAAAGCAATTAAGTGAGGCTAATACATCTGTTGAAGACTTGAAGAAATATATAGATGAAGCTCATGAGATTATCGAAGAGAAGAAAAAAGAAGTTGAAGCAGCGGCTGATGATGTACAAAAGTCTATCGCAGAGAAACAAGAGCCAAACCCTGAGTCATTAAGAATATTAGAAAATAGCACTAATAAAATAAGTAAAGAGCATACAACTGCGCGTGAATATTTAAACCTAGCAAATGTTAGCTATGGGAAAAAGAACTATAAAGAAGCTCTAAAATATCTAAATTTAGCTATTAATGTTTTGAGTAGTGAGAAGCACACGCATCTTCATGCGGAATTGTTATGTAGAGCATTGTTTAACCAGGGAATTATTTATGGTCAGCAAGAAAAACCTGATGATGAACTCAACAGTTACTCAGCTTTGATTGAGCAATTTAAAGATTCGTCGAATGAAGAGATTCAAATTGAGGTGGCTATGGCTATGTTGAACCAAGGTATTACCTATGGTCAGCAAGGCAGGCTTGAAGAAAAGTTCAATAGCTACACTCGTTTGATTGAGCAATTTAAAGACTCGTCGAATGAAGAAATTCAAATACGGGTTGCTAAAGCAATGTTTAACCAAGGTATTACCTATGGTCAACAAAGTAAACCTGAAGATGAACTCAATAGCTACACTCACTTAATTGAGCAATTTAAACACTCGTCGAATGAAGAAATTCAAGTATTGGTTGCTAAAGCAATGCTCAACCAAGGTGTTACTTATGGTCAGCAAGAAAAGTTTGAAGATGCCCTCAATAGCTACACTCGTTTGATTGAGCAGTTTAAAGACTCGTTGAATGAAGAGATTCAAATACGGGTTGCTAAAGCGATGTGTAACCAGAGTGCTACATATGGCTTGAAAAAAGACTTTTTCACAGCTCTAAAATCGAATTCAATGTTGCTTGAAACATTTCACAGCTCAGAAAATGGTGAGATTAAAAAACTAATAGCTGATTCAAAAGCAAATATAGCTGAACTGGCTTTACTTTATGAAGCGCCAGAACAAGTTCTTAACCGTGTTGCGGAGGCCGAAAAACACTCAGAGAATCCACAGAACTTAGCTGTAATGCAATTTATTCGCTTTTTACTAGAAGATAAAACGATTGAAGAGGTGTTTGCTGCGTTAACAGTAATCCCGACGGAAATGAAATTAACGTGTGGTTTTAGAGAGATTAAACATTACCTAGCTAATTTTGAAGGTGAAAAGCTGTATCAGATTGAGGCTGTTGTGAGCTTTTTTGAGCAACATAAAGATATTGAAAAGTTAAGAATTGAGTTAGGGTTAAAAAGTTAGTTTTTGATTTTCATATCTTAATTTGTCGCCATAAATGACGACCTACACGTAGGACGTGCTTTAGGAGGTAATACAGAGAGTCAGGTCTTGTTTCTTGCCAAGACCAAACAGCAATCTCACGTTTAATACCCTTCCCCGTCATCACGCCCTGAAAATAAGCAATTGATGAGTAATGTCTCGCATGGATGCGCGATAATCAACAGGGGGTCAAATCTTGACTTCATACATCAAGAATCAACAGGGGGTCAAATCTTGACTTCATACATCAAGCTATCTCGAAGTTTTTCGAACTGTAAGTTGATCTTATCATCTTCAATTATTAACTTATTTAGCCTACATACCGTTTGGGATATGGCTGAATAATGTTGAACATTAAAAACAACGGCTAATGCTTTTAAATTTTGCCCAGTTAAATCTTGGCATAACTTTATGGCAAACATACGTGGTAAATTTTTCTCTTTACGCCCTTTCTTAACCGTTACAATACTATGTGTATCTATACAAAAATATTTAGCTAAGTACGCAATAACATCATCAGTTAAACGCCTCTGAACAACAACGCTTTTTTCGTTGTCTGATTTCGCAATATACTCCTTAATATTCTGAATAAACTCATCGCCGCCCAACACCGAAAATAACTTTTTAGCACCATAAAACGTATTTATTTCTTTATTATTTTCATATTCAACAAACTGTTTGTAAGCAGCATATTTACGCTTTTTTCCTTGAAGCGAAAATATAAAGTCTCGAACTAACCATTTAGGTGTCGCACCACTTTTAATAAAAGCTGAATAACTAGACCATTTATAGTCAATGAGTTCATCTACTAGCGGTGTACTTGTTTCTATAGGGTTACGATGTATATAACGGCTAACATGTAGTAAGTAATTATCAGCATCCACCAGCACCGCCTTGTAACGACCTCTAAACAATGCACCATCTGTATTATGTGTTCTATTAAAATATTGCGTATAGAGGCCATTAATATGCTTCATGGCTCTGCCTAAATTTGCATCAGGGGTTTTTATTAGTAGATGGTAATGATTGGTCATTAAACAATACGAATGCACTTCAATATTAAAGCGAAGGCTTGCTTGTTCAATGCTGTATAAAAAGTGCTTAAAATCGTCATCACTCAAAAAGGTATTTTCACGCCCTCTGCCGCGATTCATCACATGATAAAACGCATTCTCATACTCTATTCGCAGCGGTCTAGACATAATAATAAACTCAATGAGCAATAAACTATAAACCTAGACCATTGATGTATGAAGTCAAGATTTGACCCCATTGGTTCGCGGTCAATCACATGATAAACGCATTCTTAAACTTTATTCGCCGTGGTCTAGACGTAGTAATTGACTCAATGAGCAATAAAAGACCATTGATGTATGAAGTTAAGATTTGGGTGACTAGTACATATTCTCATCAATCGACGTTATTACTAGGTGCATAGTCATATTTAAATTGAGCTTAAATAATAAGAACTCTTGGTTTTTGAATAAAAAGATCGGAAAACACAGCTGCTTGCTTGACCGGAACTTTCTAATGGGTAACCCCTTTGGTTTAACCAGTATCATTTATGGTTAGATGAAGCAAAACGTCATCAAGTAATTAAAATGGCGAAATTACAGAATCTAAGTCGTTAGTCAGGAAAATCTCGAGATTAGCCAGTGGTCAGTGAAATAAATTTAAATTCTGAAAAAAAAGAAGAAATACGGGCGGTATAAAATTTAAATTGATGCGAGAACTAACTTGGAAAACTCCGAGAGTTTGGATGTTAGCATTGAGAAATTAACAACCTCAAATAGATTTTTCATGGAAGTGGTCATCAAAAAATCTAGCTCAATCACTTTATATCTAACTCAGCTGGTAAAGGTGCATCCTCTAAATTTTTATAGCTCAGATGTTCTAATTGCCAACGTTGAAAGTCTCGCTCCATTGATTTAGTGAATTGATCTTCTTTTATAGAATCAATAAAAGCTATATTAATATTAGGGATAGTACTTATAATACCTTTTAGCTTCTGTATTAAAGCGGCTTCATGATTATCACTAAAGTCTCTGTGCTCTTTACCCGTAAGGGTTGAAGAAACAACAAAATAAGCTTTTAAAGAATATTCATCCGTATTTTTAATTTCATCAAATGGATGAATATTAAAATAAAGGCCAGAACAACTTTTAATAAAATTTTTATTTTTCCATAATTTATCTAAATTTCTTTTTTGCCTCCCCATACGAGTATTCCATTCGTCAGGAAAAGTTGGTTGATTATAACGTTCAGCCACCCAGTTTAATAATTGCGGAAGACCTTTCTCTGGCCATAAAAAATCTTTTGATGGTGTTGCTTTAAGTAGATCCTCTCTTTCAAATTGACAAAAGCCTATAGCATCAGCATGCATGTATTTTTCTTCGCCATTATTAATGGTTGGGAAGTGTATTTGTCTAGGGTTTTTGCCAAATTTGAAATTCCCGTTAACTTCGGGACATGGCCAACATATAAGTACCTGTACCCAAGGCTCCTTAATGAAACACTCCTCAATAAGCGAACAATCATAAAGTAGAGGGATTAAATAAGCTTTATCTTTTTCGTTTATTATATTTTTTAATTTTAGCGGTAATTTATTCAATAAATCCAAGTGATCTTTTAGATCTACAAAAGCTCCTCTTTTCCATCCAGACTTAATCCAATTACTTCTTAGATTCTCCACTTTAATTACCATTGACTAAACCTGTACGTACTGAGAGCGCTTATAGGCATTGCGTTTGTAAGCTCCATCAAATTCAGAATAAAGTCGTTCATAACTTTCTACTAATAGCTCAACAGAGAGCTCTTCACTCGTTATTATTTTTGCTACCTCTGAGTCTGAGTATCGACCAAAGGTAAATAAAGGCAAATATTGAGCATGTTTTTTATTAATTTCATCATAGAATTTATTGAATATATCTATACGAGCAACTACTTTATCCTGAATTTTTGTTTCTGGATTTTTTGCCCAATTGTAGATTGTTTTCCTTTCTACTTTTAAAACAGCCGCCCATTGTGCAGTCTTGAAACCAAAATTATTCTGTAAAAGCTCACTTTTTGTCGTTAATAAGTCTTCTTTATTATTTTCTTTTTTTATTGCTACGGAGTTTTCAATCAAATAAGTAGGCTTTTTTTGAATTACTGAAGTAGTTAGCACTTGTGTATTATTGTGACGAGCATCCGCATGTAAAGTGCCTAATGTCGATACTGCAATAACAGCTAAAGTAGTAGTATATCTACATATTTTCCTTGCTACAGTGTCCGAAGTAGGTACGTAAGAATAAGTAGAATTACTAGTGATAGCTGTTCTACTATTCAAATTTATTGCTTGACTATAATTACTTTGCATACAAAATCCTTTTTATTGCTCACTTATAACAATATCACAGTAGATACTTTTTGCTCTGTCGCGTAATTCATTTAAAGTTTCAATTATATTGTTATAATCGTATGGTATTAACTCATGATTGACTGAGTAACAGTCAATATCTAAATGCGCCCACGCTCCATTTAATATAGGGTTTTCACTTCCTAAATCATTATTTAGTTCGGCTATATCTGGTGGTAGCTTTGTATTATTTACGGTAACACCACTGTTAATATTTATTCCTAACTTTCCGTCCGCATAGCGTGATGCTAAATTTGATCCAGCCATGTTAAAGCCACATAAATTTGGTTGTAAGAATTCATTACGTTTAAAGTTTTTTGAAAAACTATCTTCATCAAATTTATTTATATAACGAAGGCCAACAAACTCCATATGCTTAATTAACATTGTTTCTTTTATTTTGCATAATATAAACGAAAATCTTTCTTCAAAATCTTCGAATGATATATAGGCATTTGTATGAAGAATCACATGGTCTTGAGTCATATTAACACCCCACTTCTTATCTGCGGATTTCAATGTAACTATAGGAACATTATTTTTAATAGTTTTTTGTTCATTAGTCTCTCGGTTAAACTGAAATTCAACACTCTCAATTTGCTTAGTCACAGAAATCGGATATATATCATTTAATTCTTCAATTAAGTTGTCTGAGTTCTTATTAAATGTACTTTCTGTAATGCGACTAAATTGTACTTTTGTAAGAGCATATGCCAAATTAGAACTCATAATTTAAACCTCAAATTAAAAAACACAATGTGTGTAATTTAATTTTACACACTCTGTGTTTTTTTTCCATGATTTTATTCATTAGCAGGTAAGCATTGAATATAAATAACAAAATAGATCCTTTAAAACTAAATGCTAACCTCCTATATAACGCAGTTTCCCTCATCTCTACTTAGAAATACAGAATGTCAGGTCTTGCATCTTGCCAAGTCCAAGCACTAATCTCACGTTTAACACCCTCCCCCGTCATCACGTCCTGAAAATAAGCAATTGATGAGTAATGCATTTCATGGCAGGATTTTGTTCCCGACAAATCCTAAGTACCTACATCCATGTAGGCAATGAAATGAAAGCCATGCTTGCACATGGATGTGCTTTCATGGCGTTTACGTTCACATCAATTGTGCATTGAAGGATTAAGCATGATGCTCGGGTGCGCTGAGAGGTGACGAATAACCGAAGCGCAGCTTCGCAGTATGAGGAAGTGAAGGCATGGATGCCGACAGTAACCCAGCTTCAAGGATGAATTACTAGCAGCAGAGTTAAGTTTGAAAATCTATAGCCCCGCATTGGCTCACCAAGCCAGCGCGACAAAACCTTGAATAAGGTTTCTTCTCTAAAAGCGCGAAACGTATTCGCGTTATCTGTAATAGTAATTCCAAACACCTATTCAAATACTTATTCGGGCTGACGCCCGCGCGTCAGCAAGCTAAACGCCTACAACAAATAACACATACTCTTGGCTTTTGAGCGAGTATGTATATTTGTGATTTGTTGGGTTTCGTTTCACTCTACCCAACCTTGTATCTCTTCTTGATGAGTGTTTAGCTAGCACTTGTCACATCGGGAAGACAGTGAGCTC
>NZ_WTLA01000015.1:0-99787 GCF_011378845.1 Pseudoalteromonas sp. Z9A4 | reverse complement strand
AGGATATCGCGTAGGATTATTACTAAAACAACGGGGTACTAACAAATAAAACAAAACTTCTTTCAAACTAGTATTCAAAATGGGTTATTGCTAACCCATTTTAACGAAAGCAATTAGATGCTAACGATGTTTTCAGCTTGTGGACCTTTTTGACCTTGAGTAACAGTAAACTGTACACGTTGGCCTTCAGCTAGAGTTTTGAAACCGTCGCCAGAGATTGCGCTGAAATGTGCGAAAACGTCAGGACCAGATTCTTGCTCGATGAAACCAAAACCTTTTGCTTCGTTGAAAAATTTAACTGTACCAGTTGTAGTATTAGACATAATAGTATCCTAAGAATTAATAAAAGTGCGCCTTAAATTAGGCAATTTAACAGGAAGAAAACATACATTTAACTGAGGATAACGCGAAGGATTATTACTAAAACAACGTGGTACTTACAAATAAATAGGGTTTTCTGTCAACCCGATGCCAAGCAGGATAACAGTAAATTGAGCTATATACCAAGCCCTATTGTAAATTTATTTTAGAGTAAGTGCTTTATTAGTTTGTTTGTTTTTTAACTAACCAGTCATGATTAAGGTGATCTTTTTTGCGTCTGAATTTAAGTTAATTTTAATTTAATCAATGCTTTATGTTTGTATTAGCACGCGGTTCTAGAGTAGGTGAAATGCAAGTTTTAAGTGGTTAAAACATGACCTAATTACCTACTGATTTTTTTGATATATACCTTAAATAACTTGATTCATTAGCTCCAAATTACAAATCCAAGTATTAATAATGCAATCCAAAGTGTTTCAGCCACAATTAAAATAATGGGTTTCATACCTACTTCGGTTAGTTTTTCTGCCGTTTGCACACAATATTCTTGCGCTAATTTTAATAAATAGAAGCCTACTGGAAGAATGGTACTTAATTATTTCAATAGTAATTTATCTCGGAGATGCGTTATGTAATATGTAAGTCATTATGATGAATCATGCTGCGTTTACAGCAAAGCGGCTGATTAGTGGATAGAAAGCCATCAAGGTAAGGCTTGCTATCTTTAAAAAATATTTAAAGGTTGTGCGCTAAGATTGCTAATTAGTAGTTTAAGTACGTTTAACTAGTCGAGCTCAATTTGGTAATGATAGTGATCGCTACGGCATTTACTTAGGCGGTATTCAATACGCTTACCTTCTATTGATTCTGTAACGCGTGATACCAACAGTAGTGGGTCGCCGACTTTAATGGCAAGCATTTTTGCATCATCTATTGTAGCAAGTACGGCTTTAATACTGTCCTGGGTTTTGTGTACAGTCTGGTTAAATTTATTCTGATAGTAATGATAGAGAGTGTGCGGTATATCACTACTTTGATGTATATCAGGAAAGTAGCTTTGCGGTAGGTATATAGTTTCGCTCATGCAAAATTTGTTATCAAGAATACGTCTACGAACAAGCTTGGTAACTTTGTCTTTTTTATTGAGTTGCAAAGCCTTTATAGCTTCAGCAGGCGCTGAACAAAGCTCAACTGATAGCAGCTCCGCTTTTGGTGAGTCGTCACCTTTACCGTCGGCTTGTAACGGAAAAAACCTGAATAAGGCGTCTTGCGAGGTATGCTCTGATACAAACGTACCAACGCCTTGGCGACGAGTGACTATTTTATTGTCGGTTAACAAATTTAATGCTTTACGAACCGTACCTTGGCTCACGTTAAATTCTTCAGAAAGGCGAAATTCGCTTGGTAAAGCTTCGCCGGGCAACCAATGCCTTTTAACAATGAGTTGTTTAATACTATCAGCTACTTGTAAATAAAGTGGTTGAAAATCCAAGCTTGCGCCACTTAATTTGTGATCAAACATAGAGTTACTCATTGCTATTTACCATTAAATTTAATCCACCTGTAGTTATATCATAGGTGAAGCCTTTTACGCATATTTGCGTTACTCGATTAAACATGAGCTTCTGTGATTTCATACAGGAGCGTTACTTTGGAGTATCGTTTAAAGCACGTTTTTAATATTTAAATAATTCCCTCAATAATTCCCCTTAAAGCGCAGCGTTTAACACGTTGCGCTTTTTTTGTGACTTATTTTTGTAATAGTTTAGTCATTTTACTTTCATCAAAATTACCTTTATTAGTCACATCTGTTTTCTATAGTGCAGCGGTTGATCTTTTTTGTGTTTACACATTTCAAAAAATAACCACTAAACAATGGGAATTACGGATGAAAATTAAAAAAGTCGCTGCGGCAATCGCGCTAACATTTGCGTTTAGCGCAGTTAGCCATGCTGATGTACTACCGCAAAGCCAAAAAGACAGCAGCTGGTATAGCGCTGCGCAAACTAAACTAACAACAAAAACAGCACAAGCGCAGGCTACACAAGCCACTAAAGCTAAAAACGTCATTTTATTTGTGGGCGATGGTATGGGTATTTCTACTCTTACCGCCGCGCGTATTTTGCAAGGGCAGCGTAATAACCAATCTGGCGAAGAAGGTTATTTAAGCTTTGAAGAGTTCCCATACTCTGCACAAGTTAAAACGTATAACGTAGATGCCCAAACTCCCGACTCAGCAGGCACGATGACGGCTATTATTTCGGGTGTAAAAACCGATGTGGGCGTTATTGGTGTAGACGAAGATATTGAACGCGGCGTGTGTTCAACAGTGGCGGGTAACGAGCTAATTACCGCAACTGAATTGGCTGAAATTAAAGGGTTATCTACCGGTATTATTTCTACAGCACGTATTACTCATGCAACTCCTGCTGCCACATATGCTAAATCGGCTGACCGTAACTGGGAAGACGTATCAGATATGCCAGAAGATGCCGTAACGGGTGGCTGTGAAGACATTGCATCGCAACTGGTTAACTTTGAAAAAAACCTAGAAGCACGATTTGTAGGGACCGACGTAGACGGTCTTGATTTTGTAATGGGTGGCGGTCGTCGTCACTTTTTACCAAAAGACGAAACAGCTAACTCAACAGATGCAGTAAGCGCTATTGAAGGCGACCGTACTGACGAGCGCAACTTAGTAACTGAGTGGCAAACACAATACCCAGATGCTACGTACGTAATGGATCAAACAGGCTTTGATGCAATAGCAGACGACGCCACTAAAGTATTTGGTTTATTTAACGAATCCCACATGCAGTACGAAGCTGACCGCGCAAACGATGTAGCGGGCGAGCCTTCACTTACCGATATGACCACTAAAGCAATTGAAGTGCTTGGTAAAAACGATAATGGATTTTTCTTAACGGTTGAGTCGGGTCGAATTGACCACGCGCACCATGCGGGTAATGCATACAACGCGCTTAACGACACCATTGAGTTTGCTAAAGCCGTGCAAGCAGCTGTAGATAACACCAACCCAGAAGAAACCCTTATTTTAGTAACCGCCGATCACAGTCATGTATTTACTATTGCTGGCTACCCTAAGCGTGGTAATCCAATTTTAGGTCAAGTAGTTGCAGTAGCCGAAACAACACCAAGCTTAGCCGCCGACGATATGCCGTACACCACGGTCGGTTACGCAAATGGCTTAGGTTTTAGAAATCTAGGCGACGAGACTGATGCTGACGCAAGTTACACAAGTGCTGCTGTAGCAGGGCGTGTTGAGCTAAATGGCGTTGATACAACAACCCCAGGTTTTCACCAAGAAGCAACTGTACCAATGGGGTCAGAAACACACGCAGGTGAAGACATATCTTTACATGCAAAAGGTCCTGGTGCTCAGCTAGCACAGGGCGTAATTGAACAAAACGTTGTATTTCATTTAATTAATCAAGCTCTTGAACTAACTCAGCAATAATGGCGGCTAACATGAACAAATTAACAGTACTTTCTTTGGCAGTAATGGTCGCGCTAGCAGGTTGCTCGAGTGACGATAACAAAAATGAAAACAATATTATCGCAGTAGATAACGCTATTGCAGTGGGCTCTGAGCAGTGTATTAATGGCGGTGTAGAGACGCAAGTAGGCGCAGATACCAATAATAACGACGTGCTAGATAGCGATGAAGTTAACTCAACTAATTTAGTGTGTAATGCACCTGCAACGTCGTTAACAAGCGAGCAGTTAGCCTCACTCACTAGTAATACTTGGTTTAGTGAAGCACAAACAAAATTGGGTGCAGCACAAACAGCCAGTAGCAACATTGTTACAGAATCAGGCAAAGCGAAAAACGTTATTTTATTTGTTGGTGATGGTATGGGTATTTCTACCATAACCGCAGCACGTATTTTAGCGGGTCAGTTAGAAGGTGAAATGGGTGAAGAACACCAGTTAAGCTTTGAAACTATGCCTTTTTCGGGCTTTGTAAAAACATACAACGTAGATGCGCAAACGCCAGATTCGGCAGGAACTATGACTGCAATGGCATCGGGTGTTAAAACCGACGCAGGCGTTATTGGTATTGATGAAGCGGTTGAACGTGGTAATTGTGCATCAGGCAAAGGGCACGAACTTGTTACCTCGTTAGAGCTTGCTGAAATTGCAGGTAAAGCAACAGGGATTATTTCTACAGCGCGTATTACTCACGCAACACCAGCTGCAACGTATGCTAAATCGGCAGAGCGTAACTGGGAAGATATCTCTGATATGCCAGAAAGTGCTGCAACGTGTGAAGATATTGCATCGCAACTAGTTAACTTTGAAGCCAACCTAGAAGCACGCTTTAGTGGTGTTGATGTAGACGGTATTGACGTAGTAATGGGCGGCGGTCGTCGTCACTTTTTACCAAAAGATGCCGCGTTTAATTCAGCTGATGCAGTGAGTGCTGTTGAAGGTGATCGAACAGATAACCGCGACTTAACCGCAGAGTGGAAAACGCAATATCCAAATGGCACGTACGTAATGGATCAAACCGGTTTTGATGCAATAAGTGACGACGCCACTAAAGTGTTTGGCTTATTTAACGAATCCCACATGCAGTACGAAGCTGACCGCGCAAACGATGTAGCAGGCGAGCCTTCGCTTTCACAAATGACCGAAAAAGCAATAAACGTACTTGATAACAACGAGCAAGGTTTTTTCTTAACGGTTGAGTCGGGTCGAATTGACCACGCGCATCATGCGGGTAACGCTTATAACGCGTTAAACGACACTATTGAGCTTGCTAAAGCCGTTAAAGTGGCAATGGAAAACACCAACCCAGAAGAAACATTAATAGTTGTAACTGCCGATCACAGCCATGTATTTACCATTGCCGGTTATCCTAAACGCGGTAACCCAATTTTAGGTAAAGTAGTTGCAGTAGGCGCAACTGAGCCAAGCTTAGCTGCCGACGATATGCCTTATACAACGGTTGGTTACACCAATGGTGGTGGCTTTAGAAACCTAGGTAGCGAGACTGATGCCGATGCAGGTTATGCGTTTGCACCGGTTACAGGGCGTGTTGATTTAACAGATGTTGATACAACAACACCTGGTTTTCATCAAGAAGCACTGGTACCAATGGGCTCTGAAACACATGCCGGTGAAGACGTAGGCGTTTATGCAATGGGACCAGGTGCACACTTGGTAACAGGCACAAACGAGCAAAGCTTTTTATTCCATGTAATGGACTTTGCAGCTGACTTTGTAAAAACCGCAGACGAAAAACTAGCGCAATAAATATCGTCTAGTTATAAATTTAGTTAAATATATCTAAATAAAAAACCCCGCCTACTTTGCGGGGTTTTTGTCATTAAACTGACATTTATAATCGTTATGTTATTGCCATAAACTTGAAATATAAATAAGAGATAGCTAAATGAAAAAAGCGTTATTAATAATTGCCACGCTTGTGAGTACAAGTAGCTTTGCCTCGCAATGTGATATTGATGCTAAGCATTTAAAAGCGGATTATAAAATTACCAACAGCCATAAAGCGCAGCAAAATAGCGAGTCACTTACCCTTTGGCGAAACGATCAGCAAGTAGCGCATCAACGCCAAGTAATTACCGAGCTTTGGCAGCACTTAGCTAATAAGCAAATTCGCCCTATTCGTTACTTTAATGCACAGCAACGCGGTATTGAATATCAGCCATCTGAGGTGCGCGGCGTACAAAATTGGAGTGCTAAAAACCAGCTGGTGGATGCGCACTTAATAGAAAAAATGACGCTTTTAAACACCCAAGGCACAGGCTGCGATGAAGTAAAAAACTATACACTGAGCGAAAATGGCAACGACTTTAACCTTGCCTTTATTACGCAATCAAATTTAGTTAAAACTTTTAGCGTAACTAATAAAAAAGCCCAAACAAACACCGTGCTTAGCCTTAATAATGTAAACAGCAATAAAGCAGAAATAACCGCACAGTTTGCCAAATGGGATCGCTTTCAAACCACCGACTACGCCGACATTGGCGATAACGAAAACGACCCGTTTTTAGCAAAAATGATAAACCTTGGTTTTATAGAGCACAGCGCAACGGGGTTTTATAACCAGCAAGGTAAAGCTATTCAAGGCGGGCACCACCACTAGGTTTTTAAATGTTGTAGCTCATAGCTAAAAGAATGACAGGCAGTTATGAGCTACAAGCAAATATTCAGACGAGAGTTAAAGTCGCAATTACCAAAGTAATATTATTAAGTTATTTTCCTCCTACTTCCAAAATAGCCACCTGCCACATAATATTTATAATTGGCAATAAATTACACTATTTGATATTAATAGAAGTTCACACAATAGGGACATTTTGTGGAAGTAAGGAAATGTCCTCAGATAGAGCTGTTATGTAATCTACTAAATTAAACTTCAGCCTCCTAGGGACAAAATAAAATGTTACTCAAAGAAGTCATTACTATTAATTACAAAAGTGCCCAAAAAACGGCTCTTAAAGTTAAGTCTAATTCTCCAACCATGCTAATTGGAGAGAATGATTGTGGTAAAACCACATCACTGAATTCGATAAGGTTGTTACTAGAGCAGTCTTTTTCTGCATGTATTCCAAACGATAAAACTGAGAAAAACGATCTATCTCATACAGCCTTAACTAAAGACGAAATTAATGCCCACTTTCGCGAACTAGGTCTGCCGGAGCTATTTATACAAGGTGAAGACGACCAACAACAGTTCATCGTATGTCTTGGTAAGTTCCAAGTTGAAGACTTTGACAAAGATTCTGTCGATATATCTAATCACCTAAAGTGGATACTCGAATCAGCGAGGCTAAATGATGATCAGAGTAAATATTTTTATAAAGCAAGGGTAATAAACACCACAACGGGCACCTCTGATATATATTATTCTCATGAACACCCTACTCTGGAGAGTTTAGCTGGTATTTACAGCTCCACCCAAGCCCAAATTAATTCAGCGATGACAACTCATAACCCTGAGAGTGAGAACCTTATTAATGATAACGGTGAAGGGCGCCACACAATTTATGAGAAAATGCGCTCAATACTAAATACAGTTCCTAGTACGTATGAGTTTGTTAAGTTTAGCGATGACGCTAAGCAAAAAAAATGGAAGCAAGACTTACAGTCTGCCTTCCCTGAGTATGCTTATTTAAGTTGGGACGAATCACTCGAAGGTATAACTAAAGCTGCAAATGCCATCTTATCGAACTCTATCGAAGTTGAAGTTACCCGAGCCAAGAAGATTTCAGGCATACTCCGAACTCGAGCGCAAACAAAAATTAATCAAAAGCTTGAAGAGTTAGGTATTCATAATGAAGTCCCAAGCATTGAGAGTATCAGCGCCAGTGTGAACTTCGAATTAAAGAATCAGCTTACAGACCTGTTTGTAGGTAAAGACAGTTCAGAAGAAAGTGTTCATATTGACAATCAAGGCGAAGGTATAAAGCGACAAATTTGGTTCGCATTGCTTAGATTACAAGCGGTACAGGAAACCGCAACTAATAAAAGGTATGTTTGGTGTTTTGATGAACCTGAAACGCATTTACACCCAAGAGCTCAAAGAGAGTTTATCGACACTCTTCGTTTGTTAACTGAACAGCATTTTCAAATATTAGTCAGTACCCACAGTACGATTTTTGTTAATGCCTCAAAACTAGGGGACATAAATACTTTCAAAATTGAAAATAATTATACTCAAATAGGAGCAATATCAGAGATAAGAGACATCTTTGATACATTAGGTGTAATGAATAGTGATTTTCTATTCTTCAATAAGTTCCTTATTGTGGAAGGTAATACTGAACAAGCCTTAATTCCGTTGCTTTATTATAAATATACAGGTTGTACACTCCGCGAAAATAATATTCAGTTGATAAACTTAAAAGGGTGTACAAACGAAGCTATAGCCAATGAATTGTTAGATAGTTTAATTGATGGTTTTGCTAAACGAGATGATCTCTCGGTATATATCTTTGATGCTGATACCAACAAGCAGCAAGATGCACAAACATTTGTAGTAGGTAAGCAAGATCTAGAAGATTCTCTTCCTAGTATTCTATGGCCACTAATTGTGCGAGAGGTTTATGGTGAAGATATTGAAGTAACAGAGGAAGATGTAACAAGTATCATTGATGCTATTCCTATGGCACAACAAGGGCAAACCTTACAAGCCAATCAAAAGTTCGCACCGAAATTGCGGGATCTTATTCGTCAAAGGCTAAACGCAATAGGCTGCGCAGATAGAATTGACGAGTGGCCAAATAAAAGTTTTGATTGGGGTAAAATCATTGGTAATCATCTTGATGCACCTGAAATTCCAGAGCCAATTAAAAGTGCATTTGATGCTCTTGGTTAGACTGTTCATAAATCATTAATGGATGATTCCCAATTCATCGTATTTATTTAATATGAAGCTGATGAAAGATAGTTAATAAGTCCACTAAACTACTGGAAAAGTCTATTAAGTTTGGTAACTACCTAATTTTACTCAATATGAGCATCATCAGGCTTTTTAGGCCTATCAGCTAGCTCTGTTAGGCCGTCTTCGCAATCGCCGCTGTCGCAGGTATTTAAATCGCTTTGTGCTTGTTTATCTTGTTGTAGTACGTGTTTTAAATCTTCCATGCGTTGGCGCACTGCTACGCCGTAACTGGCGTCGTCGCCCCATAATGCAGCAAGTTGTACTACTGCAGCGCGGTCGTGGTCTCTAAACAGTTTACCTGCACGCTCGGCATCTTGTTTAGTGTTACCTAGTAACTCGAGTGCTTCTACGGCAAGGTTAATAGCTGAGTCGACTGTTTCGCGGTTAAACGCATCTACTTTTAAATTAAGTAACTGATACGCATGGCGACGGTCGATTGCGCGGGCAACAATTTTAAGTTGCGGGTAGTTTTTATGGGCGAGCTTAATTATCTCTATGGTTTTATCGGGGTCGTCTATTGCTACTACCAACATTTGTGCGGTGTGCGCGCCTGCGGCTTCAAGGAGTTCTTGGCGTGCGGCATCGCCATAAAATACGGTGTTACCAAAACGGCGCAGTAATTCTATTTGGCTAGGGCTGTGATCAAGTACGGTAATTTCGTAGCCTTGAGCGTGCAGTAAGCGCCCCATAATTTGGCCAAAACGTCCGTAGCCGGCAATAATTACGTGTTTAGCGGTACTTATTTGTTCTGGCTTATCAAACTCAGGCATAGCACTGCTGCTGCGTTTTTGTATTTGCTCATAAACCATAAGTAGTAACGGCGCTATTAGCATTGATACTGCAACAACTAAGGTAACAAGACTGGTTTGCTCGGGCGTTAAAATGCTTAAGGTGGTGGTTACGCTTAAAAGTACAAAGGCAAACTCACCCCCTTGGGCAAGCGCTAAGGCAAATAATAACTGCTGTTTACTGTTAATTTTAAAGGTAACGGCAAGGGCAAATAAAATGCAGGCTTTAACTACAATGAGTAAAACCACTAAGCCTATAACGGTACTAAACTCGTTAAATAGCAGTTCAAAGTTAATTGATGCGCCAACAGTTATAAAAAACAATCCTAAAAGTAAGCCTTTAAAGGGTTCTATATCGGCTTCTAATTCGTGTCTAAATTCGCTCTCGGCAAGTACAACGCCGGCTAAAAAAGTCCCCAGCGCAGGCGATAAACCAATACTTTGCATAACCAGTGCAATAGCGACTACTAAAAAGAGTGCAAAAATAGTAAATATTTCACGCATGTGGGTTTGGGCAATGTATCTAAATAACGGCGCCGATACATATTTACCGCCGGCAATAATAGCGGCAATAACCGCAACCGAAACACATACTTGTTGCCATACAGGCCAGCCTGCAATAATCGAATCGCTGATTTCTTTTGTGCTAGTTTGCGGGGCAAATGCAAGCAGTGGCAATAGGGCTAAAATAGGGATAATTGCGATGTCTTGAAACAGCAATACCGAAAATGCGTTTTGTCCGGCTTCTTGTTTTAGCCAGCCTTTTTCTTCAAGGCTTTGCAGCACAATAGCAGTAGAGGAGAGCGCGAGCATTAAACCAATGGCGAGTGCGGTTTGCCAATGCATGGCAAAAAACCAATAACAAAATGCAAATATAGCCGCTGCCGATAACACAACCTGTAAGCCGCCAAGTCCTAAAATAGAGTGGCGTAATGTCCATAAACGCGAAGGTTGTAGCTCAAGGCCCACTAAAAACAGCATCATTACTACGCCAAATTCAGCGAAGTGCATTACATCGGTTTGATCGCCCACAACACCCAGCGCATAAGGGCCAATGAGAATGCCGGCAATTAAATAACCTAACACAGAGCCAAGTCCGACTCGTTTTGCAATAGGGACAGCTACTATGGCTGCTGCTAAGTAAATTAAAGCTATTTCTAACACGCGTTTATCCTAAGTCATTCTATTTATGCTCAAGGTATTTGAGCATAAATAGAATGACTTAGGTTCTTATAAAATACAATAATTCATGTGGCTGAAAATACGTTATTTTTAGCTCATACTGTTAGTCAGCTACTTTTACTGAGCCGCTAATATTATCGATACTTACATCGCCCGAGCCTGACTCAGTAATAGTCAGCCCCTTTGCATGGTTAACGCGAATATCACCCGAACCGTCTTCAATTGTTACGTTTGAAGCAATATGCTCAATAAGCATGTCGCCAGAGTTATCATCAACATTAACTGCACCGCTTATATGGCTTATTACTATATCACCCGATCCATCTTCAACGTTTAGCGAACCGTTTATGTTGCTCACGTGCATTTCGCCAGACCCATCTTCAATAGTTGCATTGCCGCTTACGTTGTTTATATGAATACTGCCAGAGCCGTCGGTTAATTCTAAATTACCTGCGATGTTTTCAAAGTTTACTTCACCTGAGCCATCGTCAACAGTTAGGTTTTTAGCACCGCTTATAGTTAAATCTCCTGAGCCGTCTTTTACATCAATATTGCTTTGCATAGCATTTATAAAAATGTCGCCAGAGCCATTATCAATATCTAAATTTAGATTACTTGGCACAGTAACCACTAAATTAATACTTGGAGATTGGCCACTGTAAAAGCTAATACCATTACGGCTTTTATTTTGGGCAACAAGCTTTGCCTGTTTACCGTCTTGCTCGAGCGTTAGCTCGTATTCGTCTTCAATGTCGGCTGTGTAAATAGTGGCATCAACACTAATGCTGGTGGCCGTTTTTGAGCCTTTTATTTCAAGGCTACCTGCGCCGCTTAACACATTTAAATATTCAAGATTATTGCTTGGCAGTGATAGCTGTTGAGTTTGCTTTACTGAGGCAACGCTTGGCGATATGTGAAATACACAGCCACTTAATAATAAAATTCCGCCAATAAGTGAAAGTGGTTTTGCAATGTTTAATTGTGTTGATGAGCTCATGTTTAGTCCTTTGTATTTTTGTTTGTACTTTTTATATAAGAATAATAGAGCAAAAATGAGGCCGAAATGTAAGCTGTTGTTTTATATAGGGTGGTGGTTTTTTATGAAAGTTGAAATACTAATAAGTGGTTAAAATAACTAATTATTAATATAAAAGGATGCGCGATGCATCCTTTTATAATTGCTCTGCTTTTATTAGGGAACTAATTAAAAGCTGTAAGTAATATTACCGTATAAAAAACGCCCGTCTAATCCGTAAGGCGCATACGGTGTGTACGGGAATATTTGGCCAAAGTCAGAGTAACCAATGTTATCCACGGTGGCTTGTGGGTACTGATCGAACAAGTTGTTTGCACCAACGGCAAATTTCCAATATTCGTCTGGACGGTATGCCACTTCTAAGTCGGTGATCCATTTAGGGTCTAGGTATTCATCGCGATCAGCTGTAGTTGATATATCAGCGACTTCACCATAACGTGTGGCACGAAGCGTTGTTTGCCATTCGTTAAAGTTCCACACTGCTGATAGGTTCCATTTGCTATCTGGCGTGCCTTCCTCAAAGCGACCTACTTCACGACGCGCAAACACTACGTAGTCGTCACCTAGTGAGTTAAGCTGTGCTGGGTTGTCGTTTACGTGTGTTACTTCGGTATCGTTAAAGTTAGCTGCTACGTTTAAACGTAAATCACCTAAGTTGTCTAAATCTAGGTTATAAGTGGCAACTATATCTACACCTTGCGTGCGTGAGTCGATAGCGTTGGTAAAGTAACGTACGCTTTCGGTGTTTAGCTCACCGGCATTTTGTAGTATTTCAACTACTGCATCGCCTTCTAAATTTTCAGACAATACAATACGGTCATCAATATCAATACGGTACGCATCAATGGTTAAGCTAAAGCTGCCTTGAGTGTAAATAAAGCCTGCTGTAACGTTTACTGACTCTTCAGCATCTAATGGCTGAGCACCTAGTGCTTGTGCTGCTGCAGAATCGGTTGGGAATAGACCAACTTCAAATGGTTGGTTGTTTTCAAGTACGGTTGATATTTGGCGGTACGAGCTTTGCGCTAAAGATGGCGCACGGAAACCTGTGCTAATTGCACCACGCAGCGATAGGTTTTCAGTAATGCTGTAACGCGAAGCAAGCTTAGAAGTAAATGTGTCACCAAAGTCGCTGTAATCTTCATAACGACCCGCTAAAACGACGTTCCATTTTTCTGTTAAGTAGGTATCAAACTCAACAAATAAAGCGATGTTATGACGGCTTTCGTCAGTCGCACTTTCTGGTCCAAAACCAGCAAGTACTTGCGCGCCACCGGCTGCAATTGGGTTACCATCGCTATCAAGTGCGGTGATGTAAGATGCTTCTTCGCCTTCTTCTATTTTGTAGCTTTCGTGGCGATATTCAGTACCTACGGTAAAAAATACGTCATCAGGTAAGCCTAAATCGAGAGTGGTATTGGCTGTTGCGTTTACTAAAAACTGATCGTAAACCAATGCACCGTTGTCAAATTCGGTTGGGCTGTCGGCACCTAGTGATGTGTTAATACTATTTACAACACCGAAAAAAAAGTCGTTGCGGCCGTAGTTGGTACTTACATCCCATGTCCAGTCGTTAGTTTCGCCTTGTAAGCCCAGTGCAAATGAGTAGTCTTGTACGTCGGTTTCAATCTGCGGCAAAAAGCCATCTGGGTACACTTCTAAAACGTTACGGCTGTCTTTTGCTCGGCGGTAAAAACCACCTGAATTACCTTCACGCTTTGAGTAGCTACCAAATGAATAAAGGTTTAAGCCGTTATCTAAATCGTAACCCATGTTGTAAAACAACGCGTAATCTTCAAGGTCTGCTTTACCAAAGCGGTGGTTGTAACGATCGACAGTAAATTCACGTGGGTCTAGGCTGCCATCATCAAGGCGGCTGTATTGTTCGCGTGGGTCAAAGCCTGAGCGTTGAGTTGAGTCGTTATCACGGTACTCAATAGATACGTTTACAAAGCCGTTATCAGATAACGCAAAACCAGAGTTTGCGCTAACAGTGCGTGTTGCACCGTCGTTTACTTCTCTGTCGCCACCGGTATTAAAGGCTAAGTCGCCGTTTGCATCTGCATAGGTGCTTTCTAGTTGAGATACACCAGCCATTTGAGTATCGTATTTACCGTACGTTACGCTTACGCTACCGCCTTCTGAGGCATCTTTAAGTACAATGTTAATTACCCCAGCAATTGCATCAGAACCGTACTGTGCGGCTGCGCCATCACGTAGTACTTCAACACGCTTAATTGCAGAGGTTGGAATCATGTTCAAATCAACAGCTGTAGAGCCTCGGCCAACAACACCTGCTAAGTTTAATAGCGCACCAGCGTGGCGGCGCTTACCATTAATAAGTACTAATGTGTGATCGGGTGCTAATCCACGTAAAACAGCTGGTTTTGCATGGTCAGTACCATCACCCATAGTGGCACTTGGGTAGTTAAAGCTAGGTACTTGGTTTGCTAGTATTTGGCTTATTTCTAGCTGACCCGTACTTTGCATATCACCGCTGGTAATAATGTCTACGGGTACCGTACTTTCGGCAATACTGCGTAAGCTTCTGCGAGTACCGGTAACCGAAATTACTTCGATATTCTTTTCTGCTTGATTATCTTGCTCTGCGGCAACGGCCATAGAGTAAGGTGTGCTAAGTGCAGTAGTAACGGCCAAGCTAAGTGCTAGTTTATTTGCAGATAAACGCTTAAAAGTCATTAATTGTTCCCCAAGAGCTGCTAGTCGAAAAGGAGCGCATCATATAGAAGCGACTACCCTAGTGCAAAGATAAAAACTATCTAAGATATTCTAAGTTGTTAACACGTGAAGCTGGGGCGTGTTGCCTTGGTGATTGAATTTGCAGCAGTATGTTTGGCTTTTAGGCAAGGCAGAGCCTATGTAGTGTGGTTACTCCCCATAAATAGGCGATAACGCAGCATAAATGCCAAACATGCGCTGCCCTTTGGATTCTTTCTAGGAACGATTAACTCTTTGTTACTCAGTTTTTACTTAGCCCACTAGGTTACAAACCTCGCGCCGCGATTAAATCGCTCCTAAATTGAACAAATTTCAATCCACAAAGGCCAACACGCCCCAGTGTCTACGCGCGATATAGGCGTTTGGATCGTTGTAGTTGCAATCTTGTGTCGAATGGTTGCGAATTCAAGGGAATTTTAGATAAAAGTTAGTAAGACGTAAAAAGGCCAAGCAAATGCTTGGCCTTTCAATTTTTTAAATTTAGTGATTTAAATTATTCAGGGGCAACTTCAAGCGTTGTAAATAATGCATAACGTCCTGCATCTACGCCTTCTTCATTTACGGTAACCTTGTTAGAGGTTTCGATTAGGTATAGGCCTGGTTCTTTCCACGTAATTGTAAACATACCTTCTTTATCGGTCGTTACTTTTACTTCGCCACGGTCGTTACGGTAGCGTGTGTCGCCTTTTAAAATACTTACTTCAATGCCTTCACCAGCAGATTTACCATCTTGTAAAAGCTGAAACTTAGCGCTTTCACCTACAAATAAATCGTTTGGATGCGTTGGGCCACTAAGCTCTAAGCCTAAGCCTAACTGTGCAGGCTTTGAGGTGCCATTTCGGCTTACAAATGTATCTACCGTTGAAACAACCTTCGTTGTAGTTACATCTTTTGCATTGCTAGGTAACTTAGCGTCTGTTTTTTTACCAAATACGCGCTTGCGCTTACCTTCTTCGTTTTTATAGAAGGTCATGTACATTGGCTTTTGGGTCATTGCAATGTGGTAAGTGCCTTGCTCTGTTAAGTTTACCGCAGCTGAGCTTTTACGTTTTAAGTAATAAGCACGGATCGTTTCAGATACTGGCTCACCATTAGGCGCAAGTGCCATTAATAACGTATCGTCGTACTCGGCGCCTTTTTCTTTAGGTTTAAAGGCTTTGTCTGGTGCAAAAATTTCGTTTGAAATGCTTGCGTCAATCATTACGTAATGCGCTTTATCGCCTGATAAAGATGTATGCGAAGGTAGTAACCAACGTCCGTGTGCACTCGCTGAAGTTGACACTAAAGCAGATAAGCTCAATGCGCCGATTAATGTAGTTTTTAATAAATTAATTTTCATTGTATTTCCTTAAATTTAAATGATTAAGTAGCAGCTACTTAGTGCTTACAGTGACGAAACTTTGTGAAAACTCGTTTTTACCATCAATTGTAATTTTTCCCGACTTTGTTAAATCAAGCTCAACACGGGTGTAGTCTCTGCCGCCTTCTTCGCGTACAACTTCAATATTAAGTAAGTATTTACCTGGTTTTACTGGGTTACCGTCTAAATCATTACCTTGCCAATTTATAGTGTAAGTACCCGCGCGCTTTGTTGCGCCGCTAATGCCGTCAAAGTTGGCATCGCTTTTACCGGCTTTACGCCACCATTGGCGTAAGTCTTTAAACCATTCTGCTTTTTGTACCCAAAGTGCAAGCGTTGTAACGTGTTTGCGCTCTGGTGTTTCAAGCCAAACTGCAACGTATGGGCGGTGATACGGTTGTACTTCTAAGTCTGGAAGCGTTAATTCAACCTCTAGCTGTGGTGTTTGTGCATGCGCTGTTGTTTGAAAAAACGCAGCTACAAGCAGTAATGCGGCGCTTATAAATAATTTAAATTTAACCATTAAGACACTCCTTTTATTTGTGGAACCCAACATAAATAAATAACCAGTGGAGTTGCGACTCCTAGTAAGGTTATCCATATTCCTGCTAAGCGTTTTTTTCTATTTTGAAACAAAATAATCATGCCGGTGATGGCAAATAAAATCATTAGTACGGCAGATATATCAATCACCCAACTCCATACTTCACCACTGTGGCGGCCTTTATGTAAGTCGCCAATAAGGCTTAAAAAGCCTCCTGTTTGGTAATCTAGGTTTAACTCGCCGGTTGTAAAGTCGAGCTCTGCGTAGGCAAATCCTGCAGGCAGTGGGTAGTCGAGCATTACTAGCGCGTCTTCTTTTTCCCACTCAATGCTTTTTACTTTTGTAAGTGCATATTGCTCAGCTAAGTAAGCTTCTATTTCTGGGTAAAGCGTTGGCAGCGTATTTAGCTGTTCATTTGCTTTAGTAACTAGCTCTACTGGAATTGTTGCAGTTACTTGACCGTTATTTTTATCATTTTTAAGCCAATCAACGTGATTAAGCACAATGCCGCTAACGCAAAATAAAATAAGCAAAAAAAACAAAGCTGTAGAAATATAAATATGTAGAGCTCGGCTTGTACTATACAAAGCCCGCTTATTAATAAACGACATAAAAACAGTAAATAAATTAAATTTACAACATGATAATGATTTGCATTAGCTATTACAAATTTACTTACTTATCTTTACATAAAAACTTTAAAACAAAGGTGGTATGCAGGTAAAAAATGAATATTTAATGCTTAGGAGGGCTGGAGGGTCTTAAAATAAGGTAAATCATTACCGATACTTCTATTACTGCAACGAGATAAATAACCCAAATAGGGGCGGCTGAGTACAGTAAAAATATAAATCCAATTAACATGCCAATGGCGGCGTAGCATTTGGCTTTAACAGGCACTACTTTATGAGCTTGCCACTGCTGCAGAGTTACACCGTAACGAGGGTGGTTTAACAGCCATTGTTCAAGCGCGGGTGATGAGCGAGTAAAGCAGGTGAGCGCTAAAATAAAAAATATAGTGGTAGGCATGACCGGTAACACAATGCCAATAATACCCAAGGCTACAAGTATTAAGCCAAGCGCTTTAAACCATAAGTTTTTATAACAAATAAACACTGCTTTTATATTCACTTAGGCTCTTTTTAGGCGTGTTATGGTATCTCTAATTGTAGGCTAAATAGCTATTAATTCGAAGCTTAAAATCAATAAAAAAGGGCAAACTAAGTTTGCCCTTTTAAAAATAAATGCGGTTAACAGTTTAGAAGTAGTAACCAATATTTATGTTGAAGCGACGTTCTGTATCGCCATCACCAATAATTGTTCCGCCAATAAATGGCTGGTTACGTGCTTGAATAAAGTCGAAGTAACTAAAGAAACCACCTGCAGCAACACTCATACCTGTTACGTTCATCCATGTATCTGCGCTGTCGTCAGACTTGTCATAAATAATGCCGTAATCGTTGTAAAATTGAATGTCGGTAACTGGGCCCCAATCAAGCGAGTAATTATAAGCAACGTTAAAGTTAGTCATAGTTGCTTCGCTAGATACAGTATCGTAATAATTATATGCGCCAACAACAAAGCGGTCGTTACTGTCGTCTAGGTCGTAGTCGTATTCACCGTGTTGAAATTGGATATTCCAGTTGTTAATTGTGCTATCAACATGAAGTGCCCATGCACCGTAGTTACCTGCACGGTCGTTACCGTCATGTAAGCCACCACTTAATAGTGATACACCCACATCGGTAGTTACGTTTTTGCTGTGCTCAATTTGATACGTCGCACGCCCGGCAAACGTATTGTATTCACCAATATTGTTACCTTCAGTAATCCCAGCTTCAGAATCATAAGTACCACTTCCAACTATATCGTAAGAGTAACGCTTGCTTTTATCGGAACCACCGTCTACTCCACCTAGCTCATCATTTTTGAAAAAGCCTAGGTCTAGCTTCCAGTTATCTTTAAGTTTACGTTTTACTACTACACCTAAATCAAAGTCGTCTTCTAGGCCTACGTAATAGTTAGTACTGAAAAAGTAGCTGTGTGAGTTATATGGGCCATTACCAAAAGGCACGGGTGCAATACCTGCTTGTCCTTCCCAGCCATCTGCAAACTCGTAACCTAAGTAAGCATATTTAACAACGGTCATATAATCGTAAAAACGTACTTCACCGTTCAGTGAAATATCGTTAATTTCACCAGATACATTTATACGGAAAATATCAAAATCAAAATCGCCACCGCGATCTTGGGTATCTTCATCGTATGTGTTGGTGCTGTAATTAAAGCGTATTGCTCCACCAACTTTAATGCCTTCATCTTTTTTCTCAGGTTCAGCTGCGGCAACTTCAACTACTTTTTGATCAGATTTTTTACTGATGTTTGCAACTTGTTGTTCGTGCTGCTTATTAATTTGCTGTTGTTTTGTTTTTTCATCAGCTAACTTATTTTCAAGCAATTGCATTTGTTGCTTTAGCTGTTTAAGTTGGCTTTGTAGTGTGTCTAGATCATCAGACGCATAAGAAGTGCTTGTAACACCACCTAGGACTAGTGCTAGTGTTAATTTTGAGAGTTTAGTCATAATAGCCGCTCTGCTTGTGATTAAAAAATAAAAAATTCAAGACGTCAGAAAACGCCTTACGTTTAGAGTAAGTACAAAACTATGTGTTTTTTTTATTGTTTATTCTTTAGGAGCTTGAGTAAGTGCACCAACTTCTAGAAGGGGCGATGCATCTAATTTATCTGCATCCATCATCGCGGCTACACGCTGCATTGATGAGAGTAAAAGGCTCTGTTCCCACTCAGCAAGCGCAGAAAACTTTTCAATAAAGTGTTCTTGCAATGGCTGAGGTGCTTTATCAAGTAACTCTTTTCCTTTCTCGGTGAGGTATAAGCTCACTCTGCGTTTATCCATTTGACTGCGTACGCGTGTTACTAAGTTTCTGCTTTCTATTCTGTCGAGAATATTGGTGACCGTTGCTGGGCTTAAATTTACGTTTTGAGCAATACGGCTCGCCGTTATTCCATCGGTTTTTTTAACTTCTTGCATTATAAGCAATTGTGGGCCAGTTAAACCCGAAGTTTTATTTAGCTGCTTAGAATGTAAGTCAATCGCGCGGATCACTTTACGTAAAGAAACCAATAACTCGTCATATTTTTGCATTTGCTTATCTCATCGATGGGGCGGTAGTTTGCCGTAATCGCGAAATGTTACACATCAAATAAATTGAATTCAAACAATATATTGCACATTAGGCCGCTTTTGTTGGTTTTTAATAGTTAGAGCAGTAACTAATGTAAAATTATATTGTTTAAATTATAGTAAATTTTCTTAGCATCTTGTATGCATTAAGTTGCGCACAGTACGTATGTTGTGAATAATTGGCAAGTCTTATTGTATAGACTTTAGTATTATTCATTTACAGCTGTTATTACAAAGTAATTGTTTGTGAGTTTACTGTGTATGTATTAATCGGCAATGAACAAATTCAGCAATCAATATTTAATATCAATAGCGTATACTTTAAGCATGCATTATTGTTTCTGCACAAATATTAAAAATCTTTAGTATCAGTATTATAGGGGAAGGTATGAAATTATCGCCATCAGTTAGCATTGAGCAAAGCGAATCCGGTCTTGAGTTTATTAAAATAGCTAGCTCAAAGTGCGACGCAAAAATATTTTTGCAAGGTGGGCAAATTACCGAGTTTATCCCTAAAAATAATAAGCCACTTATTTGGGTTTCACAAGACGAAACTTATCAAGAAGGGGCAAGTATTCGAGGTGGTATTCCTATTTGTTGGCCGTGGTTTGGTACACACGCTAATGATGGCTGGCCTGCCCATGGTTTTGCTCGCACAAGCGTTTGGCAAGCTGATGAAGTACACGAATCTGATGAGCAAATTACAGTTAGTTTAAAGCTACCCATGAAGCTTGTTAATACAACGTATTGGCCACATCAGTCAGCATTAAAAGTTGAGTTTGTATTAAGCGATAAATTACAGGTTCGCTTAACTACCACTAACTTAGGAAGTGTGCCATTTAGCTTTACTCAAGCGCTGCATACCTATTTTCCTACATCAGACATTACAAATACCCATGTAGATGGTTTGCAAGGCGCGCAATATATTGAGTTTAGTGAAGGACCATTTGTACAAAATGATGTTGTAAGCTTTAATCGCGAAACCGATATGGTTTATACACAAGCAAATACAATGCAAACTATTAATACACCAGAAGGTGTTATTAATGTGAGCCGCGAAAACTCAAGTTCGTGTGTACTGTGGAACCCATGGATAGAAAAATCAAAACGCTTATCTAACTTTGCTGATGATGAATATAAAACAATGCTCTGCTTAGAGGCTGCTAATGTACTGACAGATAAAGTAACGCTTGAGCCAAAACAAAGTCACACCTTAATAACCACCATTAGTTGGTAAGCTAGCCATAATTAAAAGCAGGAATAGGGACAAATAGTGTTTAACAATCAACAAATAATGGATTTACCAAAGCATAGTGATATTAGCTTTAAGCCATTGGCTGATAGAGCCTTATTACATACACAGCTTAGCTCGCTTCTGTTTTATATACCGCTAATTGGAGCGCTTATTGCTGTTTGTTATTTTAATGAAGCCTTTGCTAATAATGCGCAAACGTATTTGCTAATTGGTATGCCTATTTTGGTTGCCGTATCTATGGCGTACAACATGATAAGTGTGAGGTTACGAGGTTTTGCAGTGCGAAATCATGACATTGCTTTTAAAAAAGGCGTTATTTGGCAACAAGTGACGGTATTACCTTTAGCGCGTGTACAGCATATGGAAATACACCAAGGGCCAATAGAGCGAAAACTTAGCCTTGCGAGTATTAAATTATTTAGCGCTGGCGGTGTAAGTGCCGATTTACAAATTAGTGGGCTAACCCATGATGATTGTAAAAATATGCGCCAATTTGTACAAAACTACCGCCAAGACGACGCAACTACTCAGGCAGCTTTAGTCGATGAGTAATACAACTATCGAAGATAAAGCGAGCCCTATTTACTGGCAGAAAGTATCGCCCTGGGCACTTTTATACTTTGTTGTGCACTTTAGTGTGCGCTTTGTAAAAGATGGCCTTTTAAACTTACTGCCTATGCTTGTCGTGTTTGTTACTCAAGTAGAAAATAAGTTGTTTTGGGCGCAGGTTGCAGGTGGGATTGCGCTAATTTCGTTGCTTATTTACTCATTTTTATATTATTTAAATTTTAAGTTTTGTATTAGTAGCGACAACGAAATATTGCTTAACAAAGGTGTATTTAAAAAAGAGCGACTTACGCTTAAATTTGGCCGTGTGCAAAACGTTAATATTGCCGAGCCGTTTTATTTTACCCCCGTAAACTTAGTTAATTGTATTTTTGATGCTGCTGGCAGTGTGTCACAAGAAGTTGTTTTACCTGGCGTCACTAAAGATTACGCACAGCAAATGCGTAAACAAATATTTGATTTTAAAGCGCAGCAACAAGAAGAAGCACAAAATACTGAACAAAGCGAAACAGACATTATCGAAAACAGCCTAAGCATTAGCAATAAAGAAATAGCTAAATTTGGTTTAATGTCGAATATGGCTATTTTAGCAATCGCTGCTTTGGCCCCTTTTATAAACTTGATTATCGATTTTTTAGAGAAGCAAATTATTGCGAAAGTAGAAGGCTTTTACCAACAAGAGCTTGGTATGCTGGCAAGTGCTGCTACCTTTGCAATGATCACCTTAATTATTTTGTTAGTTTTGGTGGCTGTGATGCTATCGGTGGCTATGTCGCTTATTCGTTTTTATAACTTTGAGCTTTATTTTAAAGGTCAAAAGTTTAAACGTATTGCTGGCTTGTTAGAGCGCCATCAGCTTTCGATGAGCATGGATAAAGTACAGTCTATTGTTATTAAGCAAAACCTAATGGGGCGATTACTAAAGCGATTTACCGTTGAGTGCTTGCAAGCAAGTAGCGGCGGAATAGCAGCCGGTGTTGCGGCTAAAAAAAATAAACAAACTTTAGTATTACCTGTATTAAATAGCGAACAAGTTGATAGTGTATGCCAATGGATTTACCCGTGGTTTAATAGTAAAAAACTCGCTTTTAAGCGCGCAGAGCGAGCGCTTTTGTATAAAAATCTAGGCTTTTATTCATTGTTACCCAGTGCATTAGTGTTTGGCTTTTGTTTTATTGCTGATATTAATACTTTGATAAGCCTTGGTGTTTTGGTGGTGTTTTCTGGCTTGGTAACTTTGTCGTATCAGCGTTATGGTTATTACATGCATGAGGATAATGGTCGATTTTACATGGTTGTACGCAAAGGTATGATTGGCGTTCATTACCGTGTTTTTGAGCTTTATAAAGCGCAAAGTGCGCGCAGTATAAGTACGTACTTAATGAGGAAATCAGGCTTAAAAAGCCTGTATATACAACTTGCTTCAGGGTTTGCATTTATGCCCTACATAAAGCAGCAAGATGCTGACTTTATAATTGATTTTACAATTAAGCAGATTGAGTCAGATACTCGCAGCTGGATGTAATACCTCCTCATTAAAAATAACGCCACCAGAGGTTGAAGATGTCATAGTAAAGCTAAATGGTAGACGAGTAAAAACTTACAGAGTAAGACATCAGCCAAATCAATGGCTGAGTATATGCAAACTTATTTACGTTAGGCGGATTAAGCATTAAAGAAAGTATGCGATGGCTTTATTACAAGCAACATCAACTCGACGACACCGTATAAGCACAAATTTACGACATAAAATACTAGGTGAGTTTAGCTTTGGGTGGGGTCTGCAGGTGTTGTAAATGACTTAACGTTTAACAGGGGACTGTCGTGATTAGAAGGTGGCAGTTTTGAAGATAGAATACGAGCTTGGCAAAGCTTTTATTGTTTACTTTACAATTATTAAATTAATGATGATTTAAGCTAAGTTACTTCTCCACCTGTAAGGACGGTAACTTAGCCTAAAACCCTGATTGCTCTATAATCAATCGCTTACAGTGCAATGTCTACTTAAACGATTTTTTTGTGATTGTTTTTTACGTTTTCGGCGAGTAAACCATAAGTAAAAACCAGTACCTGCTAGCCACACTGGGCTTAAACCAATTACGCACCACAGTATTTTACTTATTAGCCCTGCAAAGTAGCCAAAATGAAGCTTTCTAAAGCTATCAATTACCTGCCAGCCAACGCCTACTTCGCGAATATCCCAGTTAGCTATGTGCTCGCCTGTTAGCTTGTTATAGCTAACCGTATTGGCATACTCACTAGCAAGTGGGTTGGCGGTATCGACTTCGCCGAACAAGGTAATGTTTTCGTCAGGCTCGAGTGGCATAACTAAAAACGTGCCGTTAAAAGTGGGTATTTGTTTTTTGCTGTCATCAAGTATGTGTTGAAACGAAATATCGCTACTGTGTAGGTTTTTGGTTAGTACAAAGTGCTCTTCCTCTGCGTGTTCAATAACTTCGTGATACCACACCGCCCAGTTAAAGTAGCCACCTGTGATAGCTAAAAGAATAATGATGGGAGATCCTATAACCCCCGTCATTTTATGAATGTCGCTAAGTACAATTTGCAGTGTTGAACGCCAGCGCACACTAAATAGACGCTGCCAAAATTTACGATAAATAATAAGCCCAGTAATACCTAATACCAATAAAAACAGGGCAAAAAAGAAGCCTAGTACAGTGCCTGTTTGCCCTGGCAGGTTTTTAAAGTCGTTCAGTAAAAAAGTGTAATGTAGTTCTAAAAACCAATCGGTAAAATAATGGCTGGTACCAACAGGTTCAGACAAAATGTCACCCGTATACTGGTTTAAATGAAACTTATACCATTGCTCTGTGCCGCGTTTGACTAAGTAAACCCGATCAGCTGTATCATCGTTAAAAATCTCCCAACTACCTACTACATATTCAGGGTAAGCATGCTCTGTTTTGGCAATTAACGTGTCGATTGGCATGCGCTCTGGCAGTGCATTTACAACAAAGTGGCTGCTTGGCATAAGTAAGCCATCTATTTCACTTTTAAAAACTAATACGCTCCCTGTAATACTAATAACAATCAATGGAATGATAGCTATTAGAGCGATCCAACTGTGAATTTTAAAAAGAGTTTTTCTCATAGGTAGTTTTATATACAGCAGTTAATGACTTGCGCATGATAACAACTATCATTTTTATTTAACAGTTTGGCGGTGAGGCTTTCTATTAAACCGGTAAACCGTGAACTTAATTCTACGGTTTTTGTATACCTAGCTTGCCAGTACCTAAAACAAGAATGTCTTATTTAGTTGAGTTAAATTTACGCGGCTCTACAATGCCGCGCTCATAGTAAAAGCCTTTTAAAACAAATGTTTATTAAATGTTTTTATTTTCGTTTTTAATTAACATTTATGTAACGAGCGAGGTTGCTTTGCCGTATTATTTGCCTATATTGTCTTCATTTATTTTGGTTTTTAGTTTTTTACCATTACTAAACAAAATTCGAAAAAATCGTAGTGTCTCAGGTTTATCACTATTGATGATGACGTTTGGGTTAGCACAAAGCCTTTATTTTATAACCTACAATATTTATTTTGAGCGTTTTTATATTGCGTTACCATTTATTGTAACCGGTGCGTTAAGCGGACTTATTTTGTATTTTTTTGCACGTTATAACGCAGCTAAACGAGAACGGGTACAGTTGTTTACTATGCTAGGTTTTTCGTTACTGCCTTTTTCACTACTTTTGAATTCAAGCCTCGATACTGCAACGGTATTAAGCGCTTTAACGTATGTTGGCCTTGTGATGAGTTCGGTACGTGTTATGCCACAAACTTATAAAACATTGCGTACGGGTAATGTAAGTAATTTAAGCGCGCGCTACTTTAGCTTGCAGTTTATTGCTGGTATTTGCGGCTTAGTTGTTGAGCTTACAACAGCGGCTCCAAGCACGGCGCACTTACTTATGTTTATTATGCTGTTGCTTACCAATGCTGTGCAATTTGGTTGTATGCAATATTATAGAATGCGGCCTGTAATGGCTTAAAGCCAAAATAAAAGTGCTAATTTAGTTTAGGTATGGCAGTTTTAAGCTATTAATCATTACAAAGTTTAAACAATGCAATTAGCTATTCATCAAATTGATGCGTTTACGAATGAGTTATTCAAAGGTAACTATGCGGCAGTGATCCCACTAGAATCGTGGTTAAGTGACGATTTAATGCTAAAGATTGGCGCTGAGAATAACGTATCTGAAACTGCTTTTACCTGCCTGCAAGACGATGGAAGTTTTGTTATTCGCTGGTTTTCGCCCTTAATGGAAATCGACTTTTGTGGTCACGCCACACTTGCGGCTGCCTATGTTTTATGTGAAGAGCATAATATATCGCAAATTCGCTTTATTGCTGATGCGGTGGGCGAGCTAATCGTTAATAAAAACGCTGATGGCAGCTTTGCAATGACCTTTCCAAAACAAGCACCGGTTGAAGTGCAAAATGTGCCTCAGCAACTGCTTGATGGCCTGTCTATACAACCGAGTAAAGTGCTTAAAAATCGCCAAGCCTACTTTGTTATTTATGAAAACGCCGATCAAATACTTGAATTAAAAACTAGCTCAGAGCTTTTAAAAACGCTTTATCCACTTGATGTAGTGGCCACTGCTGCAAGTGCTGAATATGATTTTATATCTCGTTATTTTTGGCCTGCAAGCGGTGGCGACGAAGATTATGCAACAGGCTCTATTCATACTGGCTTGGCACCTTACTGGGCGCAGCAATTGGGTAAAACTACGTTAAGCGCTTATCAGGCTTCAAGCAGAGGCGGGTATTTACTATGTGAAGTGGGTGATACAACCGTCACCTTAACGGGGCATGCTGTAAGGTATTTAAAAGGCACTATTTATATTTAATTAGGAACTTTATATTTGACAAGGAACAAGGTTTAATTATTCATTTCAAAATCATACCAACGGCTTGTTTTTTATTATTATACTAGTCGTTTTCTTAAGCTACTTCCTTTATTTTATCTATTAATATACGCATTTGTAACAGTTGCTTACAAATGTCACCTTAATGTTTCATATGGCTCTGGTATTATGACGTTAATAGAATTTTGGGGATAATAGGATATGCAAACAAATTCACTTAGATGGGTTTTTCCATTTGTAGCACTAGTTGTTGGTGTTGTTGGCTTTATGGGAATAAATGCCATTGCACAAGAGCCAGAAAAAAAAGAAGTTATTGATACTCGTCCAACAGTGCAAGTTGAGCCAGTGGCTGCAAACGATCATCAAGTTATTATTAATAGCTACGGTGAAGTAAAGCCTCTTGAAAGTACACAGCTTTCGGCGCAGGTGTCGGGTGAAGTGTTAAGTTGGCATCCTAATTTTGTAGCCGGCGGCATCGTTGCTCGCGGTGAAACGTTATTCACTATCGAAAAAGACAACTACGAAGCAGCAGTACTTGTTGCAGAGGCAGAAATTGCTCGTGCACAAGCAGGCTTAATTGAAGAGCAGGCCCAAGCTCAAGTAGCCGCAGATGAAGCAAAGCGTTTTCCAAGTAAAGCGCGTACCGACTTATTTTTACGTAAGCCTCAAGTGTTAAGTGCGCAGGCATCTGTAAAGTCGGCGCAAGCTGCATTAAAACGTGCACAACGTGACTTAGATAATTGTGAAGTAACAGCCCCTTACGATGCATTGGTTATTAGCCGAAATGTAGGTGTTGGCCAATATGTCACTATGGGTTCGCAAGTTGCTGAACTAAATAATATTGAAACTGCTGAAGTGATTATTCCTATCGCAGGATTCGACAGCGTTTTTTTACCAGAGCGTATTAAAGGTATTACTGCAACGATTATTCAAAAAGGACTAAACAGCTTTACCCGTGAAGGCGTGATTGACCGCGACCTAGGGATTGTTGATAACGCTACGCGTATGAGTAGTTTAGTGGTGCGTATTGAAGACCCATACGGCTTAAAAACAAAACAGCCTATCATCAAGTTTGGTAGTTACGTACAGGTAAATTTTGCAGGAGCAATGCTTAATAACATTTACCGTTTACCGCAAGCTTTAGTAAATAACCAAACTGTGTGGGTAGTGAACGAGAACCAAGAGCTAGAGCCACGCAAAGTAACTGTTATTCGTGAAGAAGGTGAGTATTTTTACATTAGTGATGGTTTGCAAGCAGATGATAAGTTGGTGATTACTTTGCCAGAATATCCGCAAAAAGGCATGGCTGTAAAAATTGCGGGCCTTCAAAATACTAAAAATACAGAGGCACTTGAAAATGCTTCCACTGAAAAATTATAAAGGTAGGCTGAGTTATGAGTAACACTGAACTACCAAATACAGCGCCTAACGCTGAAAAACAAACCGGTATTATTGCTTACTTCGCTAATAACTCCGTTGCTGCCAACCTAATGATGATTTTTATTGTGGTGATGGGAATTATTAGCTTTCTAAATATCCAACGCCAAATGTTTCCTAATGTAGAGATTAACTACATTAATATTGAGGCTAATTACCCCGGTGCCTCTCCTCAGGAAATAGAAGAAAGCATACTTATAAAAATTGAAGAGTCGCTAAAAGATGTGACCGAAATTAAAAAAGGTGTGTACAGAGCATTTAGAAATGGCGGTAGAGCAAGTCTTGAAATTAATACTGATGTAGAGCTGACCGATATACTCGATAAAGTTAAATTACGGGTTGATGGTATAGCAACGTTCCCAGCCGGTATGGAACCGGTCACCATAAGTCAAGTTGAGTTTAGGCAAGATGTTATAGGTATGACGCTCGTTGCTGACTTACCGCTAACTGAGCTTAAGCCTATAGCAAACCAAATAGAAGATGAGTTACTACAGCTATCTAACGTGTCGTTAGTGGTAAACGATGTTCCTCTTGATGAAATAGCAATTGAAATCGAACCCGATACGCTGCGTCAATATAACCTAACCCTTAGTGATGTAATGAATGCAGTGCGTCGTTACTCAGCTAACTTTTCGGCGGGGCAGCTAAAAACAGACGCAGGTGTTATTTCTGTTCGCGTCGAAAATCAGTTTTACTCTGGTGAAGAATTTAGGAAAATACCGGTAAAAATAGGGGCTAATGGCGCTAAAGTGTTACTGCAAGATATTGCCGTGATTAAAGATCAGTTCACTGAAGGTGAGCGTTACTTTAAATTCAATGGTGAAAATGCAGTTTATATATCGGTAAAAGCGACCGAAGAGCAAAGTATTATCCCAGTTGCTGATTCAGTAAAAGCATTTATAGAATTAAAAAATAAAGAGCTACCGCTGGGGGTTCGTTTAGAGCCATTAATGGATATGACGTACTACTTAAATGCTCGCTTAGACATGATGGTTACAAACCTTATTCAGGGTGCTGTTTTGGTTGCAATTATGCTGTCAATCTTTTTACGCTTTAAGTTGGCATTATGGGTAATGATTGGCTTACCAGTGTGCTTTTTGGGCGCAATGATGATGATGCCACTGTTTGGTGTAACCATTAATATTTTATCACTTTTTGCTTTTATTATGGTGCTAGGGATTGTGGTGGACGACGCCATTGTCATAGGCGAAAGTGCCTACACCGAAATAGAGAAAAAAGGCGGCGGTGTTGTTAATGTGGTTAATGGCGCAAAACGCGTAGCAACCCCCGCAACTTTTGGTGTACTAACTACCATTGCAGTATTTGCTCCATTTACGTTATCTACAGGTCCAGAAAGTGCCTTCTTTTATGGTATAGCTGTGGTGGTAATGCTGTGTTTGGTATTTAGTTTGATTGAATCAAAGTTGATATTGCCTGCCCATATTGCCCACACTCATTTTTCACCAATAAAAGAGGGGGGCTGGCGAGATCGGTTTAATACGCGATTTTTTGGTTTTGTAAATGGCCCATATAAGCGCTTTGTTGTACGTTGTGTTGAATGGCGTTGGTCAGTATTATTTTCATTTATCGCCCTATTGATCGTAACCTTTGCTTTGATCTCATCAAATCAAGTTCGTACTGGGTTTATGCCAAAAATCCCGCATGACTACCCACAAATAAATCTAGAAATGAATGACAATGTATCAGACATACAAACAATAAATGCTATTCGCGAAATAGAGGCGATGGTGATTGCGATTGATGAAGATACCGAGCGCAAATATGGTCAAAAGCTCATAAGAGATATTTTAGTCTATAACCAAGGGCGCACCGAAGCCCAAGTGCTTGTACCTCTTGTTGATGAAAGTGTACGGCCTTATAACGCATTTGAATTATCACGCCGTTGGCGCGAAGCCATGCCTGATATTGCCGGTGTTAAATCATTAACCATTTATGATGATGTAAATGGAGGGGGAAGTGACGGCGAATTTGGTTATTTATTATATGGCTCAGATATTGATACATTGAATGATGCTGGTCGTCGCTTTATAGAATTGCTGCAACAGCAAGAAGGTTTGTTTGATATTAGCTCAACAATAGACCCTGCAAGTAAAGAAGTGCAAATGAGCCTAAAACCGGTCGCTTACGACTTAGGTTTAGACTTAGCTTCTATTGCAAATCAAGTGGGTGCTAGTTTTTATGGTGGTGAGGCTCAACGTGTTATTCGCCGAGGCGAGGAAGTACGTGTAATGGTGCGTTACCCTAAACTGACTCGAGAGGCATTTTCGTCACTTAAGCATGCGGTTGTTACTACCCCGCAGGGCCGTGAAGTACTGCTTGGTGATGTAGTTGAACTTACTGAAACACCAGGTATTAGTTATATCCGCCGTGAAGGGGGCTATCGTACTGTGTATGTTTATGGAAACATAGATGAAGAAGTGATCGAGCCAAACGAAGTTGTAGATCAAATTAAAGAAGAGCTACTACCACAACTTAAAGAAGAATATCCAAGTGTTAAGTCAGAACTTGGTGGCGCCATTGAAGAGCAACAAGATCAGGCTAATCAGCAGAAGATGTTTTTCTTCGGCGGTATGATTTTGGTGTATATTTTATTAGCCGTACCCCTCAAGAGTTATGCGCAACCACTTATTGTTATGTCGGTGATTCCATTTAGCTTAACGGGAGCAATATGGGGGCATTACTGGTTTGGTTTGGATATAACTTTAATGTCTGGCTTTGGTATTATTGCAGCAGCAGGGGTGGTTATAAACGACTCACTCGTTATGACCGATTATGTGAATCAAGCCCGTAAAACAGGTGTTAGTATTAAAAATGCTGTAATAGATGCCGGTTGTGCTCGATTCAGACCTATATTACTTACTTCAATTACTACATTTGCAGGTGTATTGCCCATTATGTTTGAAACAAGCCTGCAGGCTAAGTTTGTAATACCTATGGCGGTAGCGCTTGGTTTTGCAGTGATGTTTGCAACATTAATAACACTTATATTAGTGCCATGCTTGTACATTATATTAAGTGATATTGGTAAGGTGTTTACACGCATTTTGGGTGGGATTAGGACTGTATTTAAACGTCGCCCGCAGAAGGTTTCGCTCAATAAATAACATACGGGCCTAAATGCCGGGTACAAAAAAGCACTGAATGATTAACCGTTCAGTGCTTTTTATCATTTGTTGTTACTACATCAAGTATTAAAACAACAATAATTAATCTTTAAATTGCTTATGGCAATCTTTACAGCCTTTAGCCCATGCACCAAAAGCTTTACCAATTACGGCCTTATCGCCTGATTGAGCCGCTACTGCTAACTCATCTGCGTATTGTTGAAATGCAGTTGCTTTTTTCATAAAAGTATCGTTTTCAGACCAAACAGCAGCAAGTGCAGCTGTTTCGCCTTTATCTGTCCCTTCGTAAAACGCTTCCCATGGCATTTTTGAAAGTGCAGCAGCGTTGTTAGCACGCATTTTAAATTGCTCTGCGTCAAAAGGTACTTTACCTTTTAGCATTGCGCCCATGTCACCAATTTGCACTGAAATCATTGAAAACGCAGCTTGGCGGTATTCAATCGCGTCACTTGGTTCTTTAAATGCAGAATTTGCCGATACGCTAAGTGCACATGTAGCTAATGCTATACCTGCTAATATTTTTTTAAATTTCATAGTTTGCCCCTGTTGAGTATTATTCCTAATTTAATATCTTGTATGTAACGTCATTTTTATTCAAGCGAATACGATGGATTTAATGAAAAGTTAATCATTAATGCCTATATCGGCAAATATCATGCCTCGTCGCATGCTGCGGGTTGCTAAAAACACTTCACCTAATAACGAAATAAATGCACAAATGAGTAACGCCATGGCAGCTACAAAACAACAAGCAATGGTCACGCTTAAGTTAATTGATTGAATGTGCGACAAGAATAAAAACATGACCACAGCACATACAAGTAAGGCACTTAATACACTTAAACTAAAAGCAATATGTATAAAACGCGATCTTTTTAATAAAGCGCGCAGTTCTGTTGCTAGCGACTTATTAAAATCGTCATCTGTATTTACTTTTAATCTTCGCTCCAATAAGCGCGCTCTGTCGGTAATTCGTGCTAAGCGATTCGATAAAACACCTAAAGTTGCTGCTATACCTGTGATTAAAAATACGGGAGCAACGGCCGTTTGAATTACTTTTGCCATAGTTAAAATGTTAATTACTTCGCTATTCATATTTTTCTCAAAAGGGTTAATGTGTTTACACTCATTTACAAAGCAAAAATAAATAATACCTATTAAAAATCAATTACTTACAATCTTACGTAACCTTTTCATACATAAGTTGTAATTTGTTTGTAATCAAGGTGTTGCTCAGGATGGGTGTAAAGTTTTATATTCTAAATACAGACCAATTACGATTGGTAATAAGTACAATAATATAAAACTCACCTCAGGGGAAATAATGTCAAATATAATAATGAGAAAAACAGCTATATCGACTGCTATTGGTTTAGCTATGATGTCATACGGTGTAGCTGCAGCACCTGATTTTTCTAAAGGGTATGCACCTGAAACTTCAAGTGTTAAAACTTACTCTCAAGATAAAACAATATCTAGAAAAGCGCGTTATATTATTCAACTTGAAGATGAACCATTAGCGACTTACAGAGGTGGTATTGTAGGGCTAGAAGCAACTTCAGCAGTTATAACTGGAGATAGTAAAGTTAAGCTATCTTCTGCACCCGCTTTAAAATACAGCAGCTACCTAAAAGCAAAGCAAAAAAGCGTAGCGCAAGTTGCAGCGTCTGTAAGTGGTGGTTCAGTATCTCATTCGTTTAGTACGCTATTTAACGGTATTGTTGTTGAAGGTGAGGAAGGTCAGCGTGGAGCGCTTGCTAAGCTTTCAGGCGTTAAAAAAGTATTTTTAGATACTGAATATCATACCTTAATGGATGCATCTATCGATGTGATCAAAGGTGTAGAAGCATGGCAGGCTTTAGGCGGCCAATCTGAAGCAGGTAAGGGCGTTAAAGTTGCTATTATTGACTCTGGTATTCGTCCAGAAAACCCCATGTTTTCAGATGTTGGTTTTGCAGCAGCAGAGTTTAGTGAAGAAGAAGCTGCTTACATTGCTGAAAACCCAGATTTCTGTCGTGTAGACGGCGGCGAAGCTGATTTTTGTAATAACAAATTAATTGTAGCGCGTGCTTTTGGCCCAACCCCTAGTGATGTGCACCCAGATGAATACATTGGATCTCCTTTAGGTTATGACGGCCACGGTACTCACGTAGCTGGTACTGCAGTTGGTAATCCTATTGAAATTACGTATCAAGATAACAACGTGTCTATCTCAGGTGTAGCTCCTGCTGCGCAGTTAATGGCTTATAAAGCGCTTTGGCATACAGCTGATGGTCGTGGTAGCGGTACAACTGTTGCACTAATGTCTGCATTAGAAGCAGCCATTAATGATGGTGCTGATGTTATTAATAACTCTTGGGGCGGCGGCGCAGGTGGTAACCCTTCTACTAGTGCCTATAGCGATTTATTCACAGCTGCGGAAGAGGCAGGTGTGGTAGTTGTTACTGCCGCTGGTAATGACGGTAATGGTGCCCAGACAATTGGTTGTCCAAGTTGTATCGAATCGGGTCTAACTGTAGCTAATACACAAACTGGTCGTTTTTTCTCACAGTCGATTGAGGTTGCCGGTGAGACCTTCATGAGTATTGAAGGTAGTAATGGTTTATTAACAGACCCTACTTCATTACCTATTATTTCTGCGCAAGTGATTGCTCCAGATAACTTTGAAGGGTGTGAAGAGTTTGCTGAAGACGTATCATTTGCTGACTCTGTAGCATTAATCTCTCGTGGTAGCTGTGCATTTTCAGCCAAAGCTGCAAATGCTGAAAAAGCAGGAGCTAAAGCTGTTATTATCCACAATAATACCCCTGGCGGAGCTATGGGTATGGCTATGGATGATGCGACTATTCCAGCATCATCAATTAGCCAAGAAGATGGGTTAGGTTTAGTTGAGTTATTAACTGAGGCTGAAGAGTCTGTCATTGCATTATTAGATCCAAGTGTTAAGCGCACAATTCAAGAGAAATTTACAGATGCAGTGAACTCCTCAAGCTCTCGTGGTCCTAACGGCGAACCTAGCTTCTTAAAACCTGATATTGCAGCTCCTGGTACAGATATTTTATCAGCATATTCTCCTGATGAAGGCGATGGTATTACTTTTAATGCGATTACTGGTACAAGTATGGCAAGCCCACATGTAGCTGGTGCTGCTGCGCTTATGAAACAGGCACACCCTGAATGGAATGCAATTCAAATTAAAACAGCTTTAATGAGCTCGTCAAAAATGGATGGCTTACATAAAGAAGACCTAGTAACGAAAGCTGATGCATTTGATGTGGGCGCGGGACGTTTAGATATGCCTAGTGCGTTAGATGCATCCCTTACATTTGGTCATGGTTCATATGCTGATCCAAGTTGTTTAAGTGTATGTAGCTTTACTAATACAGTTGAGAACATGACTGACGTGGCAGGAGAGTGGACGGCTAAGATAGTAACAGATATGGAAGGTGCTGAAATTACAGTGACTCCAAGTACTATTATGCTTGAAGCAAATGGTTCTGTTTCTACAAGTACTGACAGTGCAGGAATAAAAGCTAACGTAGCTGAATTTAACTTAGATATTGATTCTACATTTAATAGTGTGAAAGGTTGGAACTTTGGCCATGTAGTATGGACTCACACTGAAACAGGACAAGTTGCGCATTTACCATTTGCTATTTACGATAATGAAGCCACAAATAGTAGCGTATTTAGCGCAACAGTTGATGCAGACTCACTAAATTCTTCTACGCCAGCAAAGATTGGTGTGCAATTTAATAATACTTTGTTTACTGATGAGTTATCAGTAAATGTGAAGCTTGATGAAAATGCTGAACTCCTCAAAGGTGCTCCGCCTGTAGTTGAAGTAACAAATGGCGCTGGTGCAGTAACTTTAAGTGAAGACAACAAGGAGCTAACTTGGACAGGTACACTTGGTCCAAAAGAGTTTGGCATTAACAGCAGTGACCTCTTAGGCACGCTCTCTCTTGCAGACGAAGGTTTTGACCCACAATCTTGCCCTGATGGATGTGATGAGATAACGATTACCGTAGAAGCAGATTTTATTTTTGATGGTAAAGAGTACTCAGCATTTACAATCTCAGATAACGGCTTTATTGCTGTTGGCGCTGATGTAAATACATCTGGATCTTTTGCCCCTCAAGCTATGCCTAATGCAAGTGCACCAAGCGGTGTAATTGCTCCATTATGGGCTGATTTTGATTTGGCGGGTGGAACTGGTGGCGGCGATATATATGTAGCTAAATTTGAAAGTGGCTATGTTGTTGTTGAATGGCATGACGTTGAACTTTATGGAAGCACTTCTGGTGATAAGTACACTTTCCAAGTTATTTTAAAAGAAGGTACTGATGAAGTTCGCATAAACTACATTGATGTTCCAACTTTACCTTCACCTTACTCTGCAGGTGTCGAGTCTGCAGATGGTAATGTAGGTGCAATGATAGATACAGTTCCAACAGGAGCAGGTATTGGTAGTGGTTATCTAGTTGATCAGATTAAAGGCGGAACTGTTGATATTCAGTATCAAGCTTTTGCAAAAGATCGTAGCCATTACACTACTGCAGACTCAGTGGAAGTTGACGAAGAGCAAACAATTAATATTAACGTATTAGCTAACGATATGGCTGAATCTCGCTTTGTATTCGACGCGGTCGCTTCATCGGCAACAGAAAATGCGGAGTTCTCCGCGCATAAAGGTGTGAGAGTTAAGGGTAGTCTTGTAGCATCGACTGTTGAGGTTGTATCTGCACCTGCAAATGGTTCAACAACAGTTAAGGAAGATGGCACTATTGATTATACACCAAATACCCAGTTTTCTGGCGAAGATAGCTTTACATATACAGTACGTGAAGCGTCAGGTACCACCGCTGAAGAGACAACAGTATCAATAGTTGTTAATGATACAATTGCTGACCCTCAGCCAGTTACGCCAGAGCCTGAGAGCAATGGATCGTCTGGTTCACTTGCATGGTTAACGTTACTAGTAGCGCCGTTTGCATTTATGCGTCGTCGTAAACAAAAGTAATTTTATAACTTAATAGTTATATAAGGGAGTCTCGGCTCCCTTTTTACATTGCTTCACAAACTAAACAACTACAAACTCTAATTTATAGGTATATTTAACTACTTAATAAAAAATAAAAATATAACAAGGACTTTGACTGATGAAACGCAACCCATTCGCACTCGCAGCACTATCACTCGCTATTTTAAGTGGCTGTAATCAAGCCCCTGAAGAAACCAAAAAAAGTAATACACAAGTTAAAACGGTTCAAGTAGTCCAAGCTGTTGCCCCTATTGCTAAAAAAGTACCGCATGAAATGACTATTCATGGTGATACACGCATTGATGATTACTATTGGCTACGTGATGACGAGCGTAAAGCACCAGAGGTAATTAACTATTTAGAAGCTGAAAATACATACACTGATGCAATGCTTGCACATACTAAAACGCTGCAAAGTGAGTTGTTTGAAGAGCTAAAAGGGCGTATTCAAAAAGACGATGATTCGGTCCCAGTTAAAAACGGTGATTATTTTTACTCAACACAAACACGTGGCGATAACGAGTACACTACTTACTTACGCAGCAGCGATTTTGCAGGTACCGATCAGCAAGTTATTTTAGATGTAAATGAGCTTGCGAAAGGCCATGATTATTATGCAGTAAGTGGCTTAAATGTAAGCCCGAATGGCAATTTAATGGCTTATGGCGAAGATACTGTTAGCCGTCGTATTTATAGTATAAAAATAAAAGATTTAACAACCGGTAAATTACTCGAAGACACGCTCGAGGGCACTAACGGTGGCATTGTGTGGGCAAACGATAATAGAACGGTTTACTACATTAAAAAAGATTTACAAACTTTATTAGGTTACCAAGTTTATCGTCATACATTAGGCACACCACAAGCTGATGACGAGCTAATTTACGAAGAAACTGATACCAGTTACTACATGGGTATGAGTAAAAGCAAAGATGAGTCAGAGATTTATATTTGGCACAGCAGCACGGCTGCATCAGGCGTATCTGTATTAAGTGCTGATGATACTAAGGCAATGCCTAAACGCTTAATTGAGCGCGAAGCAGGGCTTGAATATGATATTTCGAAGCTAGGGAATACTTACTACATTGTAACTAACTTAAATGCTGTAAATTTTCAGCTGATGAAAGTTGATATTGATAAAGCAGGCGACAAGGCTAATTGGCAAAGTGTGATCCCTGCGCGCGATGATATTAAACTCGAAGGCATTGATTTATTTAATAACTACTTAGTTTACCAAGAACGTGAAATGGGCCAATCAAAGTTGATTGCGCGTGATTTAAAAACAGGTAAAGAGTTACCACTGAGCTTTAACGATAGCGCTTATACAATTGGTACTTATGGCAATAACGATATAGATAGCAGCACGTTACGTGTTTACTACACAAGCATGACCACTCCAAGCTCATCGTACGATGTAGATTTAGCGACTGGCGATAAAACGCTTCTTAAGCAACAGGTTGTGTTAGGTGATTTTGATGCTGACAATTACGCGTCAGAGCGTATTTTTGTAACAGCACGTGATGGCATAAAAGTACCGGTAAGCTTAGTTTACCGTAAAGATGCGTTTAAAAAAGATGGCACTAACCCGCTACTGCAATATGGTTACGGTTCTTATGGCGCTACCATGGATCCAACGTTCTCAAGCTCACGTTTGAGCTTGTTAGACCGTGGCTTTGTATTTGCAATTGCCCATGTACGTGGATCGCAAATGCTAGGTCGTCCTTGGTACGAAGACGGCAAACTACTAACTAAAAAGAATACATTTAACGACTTTGTTGACGTAACTAAAGCACTGGTTTCTCAAAAGTATGGCGCAAAAGATGAAATATTTGCGTTAGGCGGCAGTGCTGGTGGCTTATTAATGGGCGCAGTAGCAAACCAAGCGCCTGAGCTTTATAAAGGCATGGTTGCTGCGGTACCGTTTGTAGATGTAGTAACAACGATGCTTGATGCGAGCATTCCGCTTACAACAAATGAATACGGCGAATGGGGTAATCCGAACGAAAAAGCGTATTACGATTACATGCTGTCTTACTCGCCATACGACCAAGTAACTAAGCAAGCATATCCTAATATGCTAGTTACGACTGGTTTGCACGATTCACAAGTTCAATACTTTGAGCCTGCAAAATGGGTTGCTAAGCTGCGTGACTATAAAACTGATGACAATAAGTTACTGTTTAAAATAGATATGGAAGCAGGGCACGGCGGCGCATCGGGTCGCTTTAAACGCTTAGAAGATACCGCGCTAAACTATGCATTTATGCTTGATTTAGCGGGTATTAAAAAGTAATTAATTTATATATTTAAAATAAACAAAAAAATGTAAGGTGCTTTTTAAGAAAGCACCTTTTTTTGTGGCAAGTTAAAGCTAAACATAGTGCCTTTACCAATTTCACTTTGTACGTAAATTTCGCTATCCATCAGTTTTAATAACCCTCTGCAAATAGCCAATCCTAAACCACCTTGCTGGCGCCCTTCCTTATTAGAATTACTTGCTTGGTAGTGCGGATCAAAAATAGCATTCAGCTCATCTTCTTTTATGCCTACGCCCGTGTCTGATACATGCACAAATAGTTGATTATCGTCACTGCGTTTTACATGTACTGCAATGCTGCCGCCGCGAGGGGTATGCCTAATTGCATTATCAATTAAGTTACTTAACACGCGCTCTAATTTAGCTATATCGGCAACCACAGGAAAATCACAAATCGCAGGTTCTACCGACAAACTAATGCCTTTTTTATCAACGGCTAAACTAAATTTTGCCATGCAATCGTAAATGAGTTCACCTAAATTAAAGGTTTCTTTATTTATACTTATTTCGCCATTTTCTAAGTGAGCAAGTTCAAATATTTGTTCTATGAGTAGCTTTAATTGCCCACAATTATTAAGCGATACCTGTAAGTATTCTTGTTGCTCTTGTTTACTTAGCTGCTCGCCCGACTGATTTAATACTTCTAAAAACCCCTGCAGTGAAGCAAGTGGTGTACGTAGGTCGTGCGATAAGTGAGTTAGTAACTCTTTGCGTTGTTTATCGCCTTGTTCAAGCGCTTTAAACTGCTCGTTAATACGCGTTAGCATGGCTTGAATACTTCGCCCTAAACTATGCACTTCGTTACTTTTTTGCGTTGAATAGTTACTTAGCTTGGTGTCGGTAAGGCTGTAGTTAGCGGCTTCAATATTACTAACATCGCGTGCTAATCGCTGAATTGGGTTGGTAAAAAAACGTAGTAAAATGAGCATCGCAATAAATAAAAATGCGAGTGCAGAGCCAAGCCATAAAGCAGCTAGCCATAACTTATCATTATTTTTTACAGTGCTTAGTGAGGTATCGTAAGCCTCACCACCAATAATTACATATAAATAACCTTGTAGCTTATCTTGATTAAATACTGGCGCGGCTGAAAATATTTTTTGTTGCTCTTTATTACGAGGATTATCACCATAAATAGGTGCAGCGCTTGGGTTGTTAATCAACTCTTTTAAAGGCGTTAAACTAATATGCGTACGTTTAACTTTCCCTGGCTTTGCTGAGTAAGTAAGAATTTTTCCGGTTTCGTCTACAAAATAAAATTCAAACGCAGGGCCTAATAACATCAAGGTATGAAAGAGGTTTTCAAGCGCTTTATAATCGTAAACACCTTCTTTTATTAATGGGTTATCTTGTACTAAATGTTCCGCTAACGCTAAGTGCAGATTTTGTTCGGCGTGGTGTTTTGAAGTCAGTTCTAATTGCTTGCTCCAGCCGTAAACTAGGGCGCAAATAAAACAAAAAATCACGACTAGCGATATAGCTAATTTTTGATACAAAGATAATTTCATAATAGGTGTCTTAATTGAGTTGGCTAGGGTTTAGTTTGTAACCAACACCCCAAACTGTTTCGATAATAGGCGCTTGTTGGTGTTCTTCTAGCTTGGCACGTAAGCGGTTTATATGTGAATTAACCGTATGCTCGTAACCACTGTGTTGGTAACCCCATACTTTATCGAGTAACTGCTGGCGACTAAAAACATGATTAGGATGGCGTGCAAAGTAAACGAGTAAATCAAATTCGGTGGCGGTAAGGTTAAGGGCTTGCTTGCCTAAATACACTTGGTGCGAGCTAAATTCTATATTGAGTGAGCCTACATTTAGTGTTTGTTCGCTATCAACGGGGGAGTTGTCGTTATTTTGGCCAGCGAGTAGTTGTGCTCTGTGGCGTAATTGGGTTTTTACTCTGGCTTGTAATTCGCGTGCAAAAAAGGGTTTACAAATATAATCATCGGCGCCCATTTCAAGGCCAATAACTCTGTCCATATCGCTACTAAGCGCGGTGAGTAAAATTACGGAGGTAGTTGGGTAATGCTCTTTTATTTTTCGGCATAAGCTCAAACCATCCATTTGGGGTAAGTTTATATCGAGTAAAATAAGTCCGTAGGGATGCTTAGCTATTTTTTTTAAGGCAAGTTCTGCGCTCACAACATGATCAACATGTAAGTTAAGCGACGTTAGCTGCGTGGTAATTAACTTACCTATTTCTCTGTCATCTTCTACTACTAATATTTTTTCGTGACGCATGTATTACCTCGTAAAAAGGGGGGCATCCGTGCTCCCTTACTTCCCCATTACAAGCTGGAACGTTACTGCGTGCGCGTAATTACTATTTTCGATACTGGGTTATCAAACTTATGTTCAACACCAAGTGCTGATGTAGATAATCCATCTTGATTTGAAACAATGCCTGGATGCATCGTTATTATATCGGCTGTATCGTCACGTATTTCGTTAAACCCTTCACCGCTAGCGGCAGGACCTGGCACAGTTTCAGCTGTTTCTGTATTCGCTTCAGTACCTGCATCATAAGCAACAGTGGTACGCATTAGCGAGTCACCAACTTCTAATGAAGATACATCTACAAGACTAAGACCGGTAAAAGCATCATTTGTATTCCCAAGCATTGCAGCAAATGACAAATTAAGGGTTTCCAGTGATTCAGTCGAAATAGTTACCGTGGTTGTTTCGCCTGGACCAATACCAGCTTCGGCAGAAACCGCTTCTAACGCGTTTTCAAACAATAGGTATTCATCATTCGCACCGCTTTCAGCAAGCATTTCTAAACCAACAGAAGGTGTGGTACCGAATGTCCAAGGTGCTTCATCTTCAAAAGCAATGACAGAGAGCGGTGATAAAGGCTGCCCAGCAGTTAAATTACTAAAAGTAATAGTAAACTCGCTAATTACAGGCTCTACAACAATTGGTTCAACAACGACCGGCTCTTCTATTATTGAATCGTCATTATCGTTATCGCTACACGCTGCAAGCGTGGTTGCAAGTGCAAGCACTAGTAGACTTTTTTTGAGGTTGTTAGTAGATGACATAATCATGCTCCTACTTAACTGTAACTGTTAATTGAGCTACTGGGTTTAACCATCTGTGTACCGTATTGCTTAAATCGCTATTACCGGCTTCTAAATCGTCATCGCCTAAGCTACCTGGGTGAATATGGATGCTTGTATTTGTATCACTACTTAATATACCTGTACCGCCAGTGCCAGCGTCGCCACCTGGAGCTGCTGGAATGCCTGGAGTACCTGGTGCGCCAGACCCTTCAACTACAAGCTCATTGTTTTGTTCAGTGCCTGCATCGTAAGCATTTAAATTAATTGTGTAAGTACCCGCTTCTGTTGGGATTTTCCAACTGTTTAAGCCTACAAAGCCATCATTAGTTGGTAGCATCATTGCAGTTAAAGATAGGTACTCGTTACCGTCAGTAGTTGTCAGTGTTGCCGTTGTAGATGCTGCTGGTGCAAGTAAGCCCTCAGCTGGATTTGCAGCCATATCACTGCCTGCAGCAGTTGCTTGTGCAACTAGCTCTGCAATATTGCCGCCTTCAGCCATTGTTTGTAATGCTGTAGATGCTTGCGTTGCTACTTCAAATAGTGTGTCTTCGCTGTTGTGTGCTGTAATTAACAGTGGAGTGAAGTGAATACCCTTGGTTAGGTTAGTAACTTTTAGGTCTAATTCTGCGGCCATAGTCGATTGGCTAGCTGCCGCTAAAAGAATTGCAATTGTTAATGTAGAAGTTTTCATTATTATTCCTGTAAGTGATGATTCGAGTTAAGTATTGAATAATCGTCTCCAGAAACTCTCACAAACTTATCACTTTTTTATCACAAGATTTTACGCTGTGATTTTTAAATACAAATACGTTGGTTGATTTGTAGACATTGGTTTAGTTAAGAGGCAACATACATAAAACAAAAAGGAGAGTGTTATGGAAGAAAATCAACAGGTTGAACCAGTTAATAAAGATGACCGTATGTGGGCTATGTTATGCCATTTGAGTGCGCTTGCCGGATTTATTGTGCCGTTTGGCTCAATAATTGGGCCATTAATTGTGTGGTTAATTAAAAGAGATGAGATGCCAGTTGTTGACGTGCACGGTAAAAAGGCGCTTAACTTTCAAATAACGATGGCAATTGCATATGTAGTTTGTTTTTTACTGATGTTTGTAGCAGTAGGCTTAATATTACTACCTATAGTGGCAATTTTTGGGTTTGTAATGGTTGTAATGGCAAGTATTAAAGCTAACGAAGGTAAAGAGTTTAATTACCCGTTTAGTTTAAATTTGATAAAATAAAACCTCAGTTATTTTTATACCAATTGCATTAAATTAGTGATCTATTATAGCGATAAGAAAATAGCTCAATAACAAGGCTAAAATTATGATACATAGTTGTTCTATATAAATAATTTTTAACGTCGTTAGTGAGTTATTTAATACGCTAGAATGATCATGTTTTTAATAAAATTGGTATTATAAACCCAGCTATAGGCTGGGTTTTTACGTTTAGCCATAAGGACATTATGCTTTATCTCACGTTATTTATTAGCGCATTTATATCTGCCACATTACTGCCTAGCTCTTCTGAGGTGATAATGGTGGGGATGATTGCCCAAGGTAAAGTTAATTTATGGCTTATGTGGTGTGTAGCAACACTTGGAAATGTATTGGGGAGCTGCGTTAATTACTGGTTAGGCACGCAGGTACTGCGTTTTAAAGATAAAAAATGGTTTCCTGTATCGCAAAAAGGGCTTGATAACGCACAAAAGCAATTTAATAAATATGGTGTATATAGTTTGTTATTTGCTTGGTTACCGGTTGTGGGAGACCCATTAACGGTGATTGGAGGCATATTTAAAGTGCGATTTAACACCTTTTTACTGTTAGTAACACTAGGCAAAGGCGCGCGCTATTTAGCGGTTATCGCCCTTGCCGTAGGATTCGAAAAGCTTTTTTAAATAAATTTTTTAAGGCCTTATTTAGCCCAATCAAGCGTTAACGACACCGAGTCGGCAAAACGCAGTGCATGCGGTTTATCAACACGTGCTTTAGCGTAATGAACACTTGGGTGTGAGTGACAAACCGCAAGAATTTCAGCCACTAATTTTTCGAGCAGTAAAAAGTGGCCTTGCTCTACTAAGCTAATTACTTCTTTGGTGATCACTTTATAATTAAGTGCTTGGTCAACTTCATCCGTTTTACACGCGTCATCAGCAGGGTAGTGAATCTCTAGGTTGATCACTACATCTTGCTTTTTTTCACGCTCATCGGGGTTAAAGCCAATAAACGTACGCAGGCGCAAATTAGTAACGTTAATAATTGCATTAGCCATAGGGTTAACCTTTTATAAGCTGCAAAAATTCGTTGCGTGTTTTAGGGTCGCTTCTAAAGTTACCTAACATTACTGATGTACGCATGCTTGAATTTTGCTTTTCTACACCACGCATCATCATACACATGTGTTTTGCTTCAACAATAACGCCCACACCTTTAGCGCCAGTAACTTCTTCAACTGCTTTAGCGATTTGATGCGTTAGCTGTTCTTGAATTTGAAAGCGGCGTGAAAACATATCAACAATACGTGCAAATTTAGACAAGCCCAATACTTTACCGTTTGGAATATAAGCAATATGGCAACGGCCAATAAAAGGTAGTAAATGATGCTCACACATAGAGTAAAGCTCTATGTCTTGCACTAACACCATGTCGTCAGCGTCAGATGTAAATACCGCTTTATTAGTTATTTCATCAAGCGTTTGACGATACCCTTGCGTTAAATATTCCATTGCTTTTGCAGCACGTTTTGGCGTATCAAGTAAGCCTTCGCGGTTAGCATCTTCGCCTACTGCGGTGATGATTTTTTCGTAACTTTCTTTTAATTCATTGTGCATAAATATCTCAGTTTATTTATATTTACTTTAAATGACGGCCGCCATCAACAGGCAAAGAGCGCCCTGTGATGTAGTGGCTTTGTAATAGTAAATCAATGCTATTGATAATTTCTTGGCATCCGGGTTCAATGCCCATTAATGATTTTTTAAGGGTCTTAGCTCGATATTGCTCATCGTCATGTTCATTAAAAATAATGAGTGATGGAGCAACCGAGTTCACTTTTATGTTTGGTGCATATTTAGCGCTAAACGATTTAGTTAAGTTATCGAGAGCTGCTTTACTTGCTGCATAAGCTAAGTGTTTAGGGCTGCCTGTTTCAACTACATAATCAGTAAGGTGAATTATATCAGCAGGTACTTTTTCACTTTGCTGATAGTTTATAAGCAGCTCAGCGCACATTAAATTAATTAAATACGGTGTTTTGGCGTGTATACGCATCATATTATCGAACAGTACTGCAAAGTCAGGATTGTTAGCTTCGCAGTCCCAGCTTGATGCATTGTGAACAACAGCGCGCAGCGATTTTGTATGCTCTTTAAGCGTATTTATAAATGCACTTATACCGTCATCGGTACTAAAATCGGCATAAATACATACAGCGCCTAGTTGCTCTAATTTATCAACAGCGTTGTGGCGAGTACGATACGTAATAATAACAGCCTGCCCTTGGGCTATATAATGCTGAGCGAGCGCTAAACCAATACGTTGGCCTGCGCCGGTAATTAAGATGGGCGATGTCATATAAGGCAGTGTTCTCTTTGGCGGGTAACTTATACCAATATTGTTAAAACATGATCGATCTATCGCTATTTTCTTAGGGCTATAATAGATCACTAATTTAACGCAATTGGTATTATAAAATTTAAAGCGTTAATTTATTAAAATATACGCAGTTTCTTAATCTGTCGATCAAAAAAGCAATTAATCCTCAAAGGCGTTAATTGCTTTATTTTATTTACTAAAACATTAATCGTAAATTGTCGGAATTGGTTGGCGCTTATGTTGTGTACGCATGTAAATACTCACAAGCTTTTGTTCAACATCATTAGACAGAGGTTTACCTTCTAAAAAGTCATCAATTTGCTCATAGCTCAAACCAAGTGCTTCTTCATCTGTTAAGCCTGGGCGGTCGCTTTCTAAATCAGCTGTAGGTGCTTTATCTACTAATAAAGCTGGGGCACCGAGTGCAGTAGCAAGTGCACGTACTTGGCGTTTTGATAAACCAAATAGCGGAGCTAAATCGCACGCGCCGTCACCAAATTTAGTATAAAAACCAGTAATGTTTTCAGCACTATGATCGGTACCCACTACTAAGCCTTGGCAAAAGCCAGCAATTTCGTACTGAGCAACCATACGTTGGCGTGCTTTAACATTACCTTTAATAAAATCTATCTGAGCTTGCTCAGGCAGTGCTTCACCACAGCCAACTACAGCAGCTATCGCTTGCTCATGCAGTGCATCAGCCGCAGGTTGTACGTTTACGGTCATACGTTTACTTGGCTGGATAAAATCAACCGCCATTTGCGCTTCGTCTTCATCGGCTTGTACGCCATAAGGTAAGCGCACAGCAATAAATTGGTATTTGTCAGTATCGTGTTCTTTATTTAGCTCGTTTACGGCAAGTTGACATAAGCGGCCACAAGTTGATGAGTCAACACCACCACTAATACCCAATATTAGTGATCGTGAGTGAGCTGCTACTAAACGTGCTTTAATAAAAGCAACCCGGCGAGTTATCTCAGTATTTACATCAATAGTTGGCTGAACCTTCATTTCAGCCATAATTTCGGCGCGCATTGCCAGATCCTTATAAAATTTAATATGTGATACGCAATAAACTTATTATGTGATTTAGTCTTAATTAATTAAAGTTTTAAATGAGCTTTTATTTTGCGAAGCTCTACTTTTAATTCTTCTACTTCTGCCAGTAAATCACTTAATTCTTTATCTTTAATTACTTCGCTTGGTAGAGCAACAAAGGCATCGGCGGGATTATTTTGTTGTTCGCCAAATAAATGAATGTATCGGCTGTCGCGTTTACCTGCTTCTCGTTCTAATTTACGGGCGTAATCGCTTTCAATCAGTTTATTGAGCGCTGTTTCTACTTCATTTACGTTATTAAAATCAGCAAGCCTAGCACTGCGAGTTCTTAATTCACCTGGGGTTTGGGCACCACGTAAAAGTAATAAACAAACAATGGCACGTTGCTGAGCAGAAAATTGCAGATTACTAAACTCAGTGTTGCAAAAGCGGTGGTCGTATTTATTTACGCGACCAGAAAGCCCTTCATCTATAGTTACCAAACGCATGTCTATTAGTTCATCAAGTGCGTTTTGCACGTCACTATCTGTAAGATTTAACACAGGATCGCGATTAGACTTTTGGTTACATGCGTTCACTAGAGCGTTTAACGATAGCGGATAATGTTCTGGCGTTGTGCTTTGTTTTTCTAGTAAGCAACCAAGAATACGTTGTTGATTTGCTGATAACTGCATAAATAATCTCAAATTAGTAAGCGTATTTTATTAGCTTACACCTTTATTGGATACCAAGCCATTGCTGGAGTTTAGGTTTTAGTGCGGCTAAATCGAGCGGCTTACTTAAATAGTCGTTCATGCCTGCTGCTAGGCATTTTTCTTTATCGCCCTGCATGGCATTGGCTGTAAGTGCAATAATAGTAATATTTTCATTACCCTTACCTGCATCGCCTTCTCTAATGGCTTTAGTGGCTTGGTAGCCATCCATTTCAGGCATTTGGCAATCCATTAAAACTAGTTTATATGGCTTACCTTGTTTTGCATTGAGTTTTACAATTGCCTCAAGCCCATTTTCAGCAATATCAAAAGTCACACCTGCTTGCTTTAAGAGCGCCGAGGCAACTACTTGGTTTATTTTATTGTCTTCAACGAGCAGTAGTTGTGGCTCTGATGAATCGAGTACCGGTGCTTTAGTTAGTTTATTTTGTAGTTGTGCTTGTTGCTGCTGTTGTTCAATGTATTTATCGTTAGTGAGTGAGTCAAACAAATCAGAAGGTGTGAGTGGTTTGAAAATCATACAGTCGACTTCCATACCTACTTTAGACTCCTCAGGTGAATAACTCATTGGCGCCATAAGAACTAGCTTGCAACTATGCATATTTATAAAGTTTTTAAGCGCAGTTATATGCGTTTGCGGCGCTTTTTCAAAAAAGTAGTAATCAACTAAAATAGCTTCAGGGTGGGTGGTTACATTATTTAAATAATCATCAACCTCAAGATAGTCATGTATGCAATTAACCTTTGCACCCCATACCGTGAGTTGTTTGCTGGCTGTATTTGCATTTAACGAGCACTCATCAATAATTAAAATATGTTTGTTTTTAATTAAATGACTCGGTAAATCTTGTTCTTTACTTAAGCGAGGCTGTATTTGTATTGTGAAAGAAAATGTACTTCCTTCACCTTGCATGCTGTTTACGCTTACTTCACCGTTCATCAGCTCACACAGTTGTTTTACTATGGCAAGGCCAAGCCCTGTGCCCCCAAACTGGCGTGTAGTTGAAGCATCGGCTTGTGTGAATGAGTCAAATAACGATGCTTGTTTTTTTGGGTCAATACCAATGCCAGTATCAATAATTGAACATTGTAGAAACGAGCCATCCGTTGTTTCATCTACTTTGGCGGTAATAACTACTTCGCCATCAATAGTAAATTTAACGGCGTTGCCAATTAAGTTGTTCAAAATTTGGCGTAAGCGGTTCGGATCACTAATTATTTCGCTAACTGTAATTTGAGTGGCATCTAAAATAAGCTTTGTATTGTTTTGCTCTACTTTTAAAGCAAACGATTCAACCACTTCTCCTAATAACCGAGGTAAATTAAATTGCACGTTTTCAATATCGAGCTTACCGGCTTCAATTTTAGAAAAGTCTAATATGTCGTTAATTATATTAAGTAAAGATTGAGCAGATGATTGAGCAAGTTCGATATGATGCTTTTGCTGCAGGTCTAGTTGCGTTTGCTTAACTATATTAAGCATGCCTAAAACACCATTCATTGGGGTGCGAATTTCGTGGCTCATACTCGCTAAAAATTCACTTTTAGCTTCAACAGCTTGTTCTGCAGTTTCTTTGGCGGCAACCAGCTTTTGTTCAGTTTCAATTCGTTGCTGGCTCGAGTGCAAGCTGCCTATTAACGCTGCAACGGCAATTAAAAAGCTTTCTTCGTTTTTAGACCAGTGGCGCTTGGATTGACATTGCTCGGCGCAAACAACGCCTATAGCACCACTTCCCGCAGGAATAATTACGCACAGCATTGATTTAATCTCGAGTGGCATTAAATACTGCTCTTTAATTGGTGCGAGTATTGGGTGTTCTAGTGCATCGGGTGCATTAAATACTGCTTGATGATCTATTGCATTGAAAAAGCCGGGGTTGTTTTTTCTTAGCCAAATAGAGTCAATTTTGTCACTAGACGAATATTTGCTATGTATGGCAAAGGGGCTTAGTTGAGACTTGTCTTCATTAAAAAACCAAATACTGGCACGTTTAATATCGAATGCTTGGCAGATTGCTTCAGTGATAATATCTTTCGATTGGCTAAGTTGCCCATTTAATATTAATTTATTAACGGTAAGAGAAGCTAAAATTTCGTTATGTAATGCGGTTTTATTATTTTCTAATTCAATTTTTTTACGGGTATCAATATTCTGTAGTGAGCCAAAAATGCGTGTGCATCGTCCATTCTTTCGTTCTGCTTCACCATGTACGAGTACCCAAACAGATTCACCTTCTGCATCCATTACTTCTAATTCAACTTCGTAGCTTTCACCATATTTTATGGCTCGTTCAATTAAAGGTTTAATTGTTTCTCGGCTAGCGCCTTTTTTAAAGTAGTTTAAATCTTTAGGCCATTCTGGTTGGTTATTTAATTGGTATTTAAATAGTTTTTTGGTCATATCAGACCAATACACTTGTTTAGTTTCTAAGTTAAATGACCATGCGCCTATTTGAGCTAGATCACTCATTGCTTCAAGCATTTTTTCGTTTTGTTGCTGACGATTAAGCATTTTCAAAAAGAATAAAAAGGCCCAAATTAATAATCCGCAAATAATAATAATCGATAACCGAAGTGGCCATATTGATGAAATAGGAGGGCTCCAACCGATTTTTGGCGCTACATATAACTGCCAGCTGCCGCCTTGAAAATTTAGAGTGAACTCAAGAGGATCTTGTTGAATAATATTTTGATTGCCGAAAAAAAACTCGCCTTTTTTACCTAAACCATTACGCCCTTGAATGGCAACGTTGTACTGTTTTTCTAATTCGTAAACACCAGAATTGATATAAACCTTGTCAATATCGAGTACAACCGACAACAACCCCCAAAACTCATTATTGGGAGGTGTATATACCGGAACCCTGGCGATTAATGCTTCCCCCCCCTGAACTAATGTTAGCGGTCCTGCCATAATAATTGTGTTGGTATCGCGAGCTCTAAGTGCATCAGTACGCTGATTTTTATTATCTAAAAAATTAAGGCCAATTGCTTTTTCGTTCCCTTTTAAAGGATAGGTCATTTGAATGACCATATTGGGAGCGCCACCAATATTACGAAGTTCATTTGATGTATCAAAAAGAGGAGCTGCGATTTGTTCAAAGCGTTCTTGTTCTAAACCCGGTTCTGCGGCAACGGCAACACCTAAACCCCGTACTAGTTGAATATTAGAAACTAAGGTTGATTCGAGTTGAGCTCTATAAGTACTTACTTCTGAAAGAATTTGTAGGCGGTGAGCATCTTTTACACGATTATAGTTAATACGATCAAGAACAACACCAACTAGTACAGTTAGCGTAAGCGATAACCAAAAGGTCAGCTTAAAGTTATGAATATTCGTTTTTTTGTTATTACTAGACGGTGGCATTAGCTACATCGTGGCGTTAATTTAGGCAAATTAACTATAGCTAATTTATGACATAAATGAAAACGGCGCATTAACAAATGCGCCGTTTATTTTTTATAATTAGTAGTTTAGCGAGTTACGAATCGCTAACTTCACGTGCCCAATGATTTTGCTTTGCTACGTGTAGCTTGCGGTAACCATCAAGTAGTGCCGCATGCTTTTTAAAGCCTTCAAGCGATAAACCTGGAAAAGTTAAACCGTTAAATTGCTTTTTACCTTCGGCAATTTCTATAGCCAGCGCTACATTATTAGCACCAAACATTAAGCCTAATGCATCTTGGTAATCAGCGTATTCGCGCTCGTCATCGTATTTAATTTCAAGAATCGCTTTTAAACAGCGGAAGTGGCGCATTGCATCTTCGTTTACTTGGCCCGTATGAAGTATCCAATCAACCCAATCAATGGCTTCTTCGCTGCCTGCGGCTAAGCATAGGTGCGCTTTAAGCTCACCTATACGCAGTGTGTGCCATGGTGTGTCGGCATCAGTTGCTAAGCCAATAAATTCTGCGGCGCGGATAATATCGCTATGACCGGCTTCTTCTAGGCTGTCGTAAATTTCCATCCATTGCTCTGCATCGTACTGATCAAGCGATAGGAATGCTTCGCGAAATTTTGCGCCTTCGTTGTTGTTGCGCCAAATAAGCTCATCAACAGGGTAAATATCTGACATGCCCGGCACTAAAATACGACATGCGTATACGTTTAAGTGCGTGTAATCCATGATGTATATATCGTGATCCATGCTGTGAATCAGGTCAGTACAGAAGTTATATTCTTGCTCTGTTGTGCCGCTAAAGTCCCAGTGTACAAATTCAAAGTCAGGTTTTGCACGGAAGAAATCATGCGAAATCAAACCGCTTGAATCAATAAAGTGCAGTTCAATGTTCTCTGGTGTTGCTACTTCATCGTTATCAAATGTTGCAGGTTGGAATACATCTAGCTGATCTAAACGACGACCTTGTAGTAACTCAGTAACGGTACGCTCAAGCGCAACTTCAAATGATGGGTGAGCACCAAAAGAAGCAAATACAGAACCATCAGTTGGGTTAATAAGCGTTACGCTCATTACTGGGTAAATACCCCCAAGCGATGCATCGGCAATACGTAAATGAAAGCCATGGCTGCGAAGCTCTTCACACGCTTCGTGAATTTTAGGATATTGCTTAACAACGTCTTCAGGCACGATTGGTAAACAAATGCCTTCGGCGATGATGCGGTTTTTAATAGCGCGTTCAAATACTTCTGATAAACCTTGTACGCGAGCTTCAAATTTTGTGTTACCTGCGCTCATACCGTTAGATACAAAAATATTACCAATAACGTTTACCGGAATGTATACGTCTTGGTTATCGCGCTGGCGCGTGTATGGCAGGGTACAAATGCCACGATCAATATTGCCTGAGTTAAAATCAAAAAGGTGTGATGCGTTAAGTTCGCGCTCTGGGTCAAAGTAATCCCATAAGCTTTCATCCATAATACCCTCTGGCACTTCATCGCCTTCAACTTTAAACCATTTTTCGGTTGGGTAATGAGTAAACTCGCCATTGGCAAATTCTTCACCTAGATAAAAGTCTGCAAAAAAGTAGTTACAGCTTAAACGCTCAAAGTATTCACCGAGTGCTGAGGCAATAGAGGCTTTGTCGGTTGCGCCTTTACCATTGGTAAACATAACACCGCAGTCACTGTCTTTTATATGAACCGAATAACAGTTAGCTACAGGATTAAGCCAAAGCGCTTCTTCAACATTAATGTGTAGGGCTTCAAGCTTGTTTTGCATGGTAGAGATTGACGATTCTAGGTCGCGGTCTTTACCTTTGATAAATGTTTTTTCAGTCATATTGATCTCAACTAGTTCTGCACGATGTGTGGAGCTGACATTATCGTGGATTTTGATGTTTATTTCACCCTTTGCGAGCAAGAACATTATTATTTAATAAAACTGTGGTTATTATATGCCCTTAACGCTTGGTCAAAACGTGCAAAGGAAAGGTTGATGTTTAAAGTAATCAAACGCTTGTTATTATTAATTGTGATTTTAGGGCTGGCAAGTACCGCCGTCGTTTATGGTGTGCTTAGTTTAAGTTTACCCGCCCTTGATGGAAACGGACGCAGTAATGCGGTAGTAGAGCCTGTAAAAATTTCGCGCGATGCACTAGGGCAAGCAGTGATAAATGCAAATAGCCGAAACGACGCCGCCTACGGTTTAGGTTATGCGCATGGGCAAGACCGATTTTTTCAAATGGATTTACTAAGGCGTAACGCCGCAGGCGAGCTAAGTGAGTTATTTGGCGAAGCCGCGTTGGGGCTCGATAAAAAGATGCGTTTTCATCAATTGCGTAAACGCAGCCAAATTATTTTACAAACGCTGCCTGATGCCGATAAGCAATTACTTAAAAGTTACGCTCAAGGTGTAAACGAAGGCTTAGCGCAAGTAGGGTATTCAAGCTTTGAATATTTACTAACAGGTGCAGCACAAAAGCCATGGCAAAGTGAAGACAGCCTACTTGTGATATTTAGCATGTACCTTGATTTGCAAAGCGCCACATTTGAACGCGACCAAGCACTTATTCAAATTGAGCAAGCGTACACAAAGCAAATGGTTGATTTTTTAACGCAACCGAGTAAGTACCAAGCCGCACTTGATGGCAGTAAATTAGCGCCTTATAACGCCGGTATACCCACCTTGCCCACTCAAACACAGCACACAGTTAAAAGCATTGAAGCCAATCAAGAGCGCGGTAGTAATAACTGGGCAGTTACAGGAACGCTTACTAAAACAGGTGCTGGTATGGTGTCGGATGATATGCATTTATCGATGGCAGTGCCGGTTATTTGGTACAGAGCACAATTAAATTATATACAAAATGGAAAAACCGCTCAGGTAACAGGTGTATCGCTGCCGGGAGCGCCTGCCATTGTGGTGGGCACTAACAATAATATTGCATGGGGATTTACTAACGGCTATTTAGATACAGCCGATTGGATTGCCTTAAATGATGACAGTAAAACATGGCAAGTTGATGAACCTATTGCATTACCCGACGGGGGAATCGAAAACTACTCATTAATACTTAGCGAATACGGACCTGTAAAATACATTAACGAAAAACCTTATGCATTGAGCTGGGCTGCACATCAGCCTTACGCCGTTAATATGCAATTATTAAAGTTAGAGCAAGCCAAAACAGTAGATGATGTACTTGCTGTAGCAAGCGATGTGGGCATTCCGGTGCAAAACCTAATGGTGGTAGATAGCCAAGGTAGCGCCGCGTGGAAAAACATGGGCGGTATACCGGCTCGTAAAACGCCAAGTGAGCTTGGCGTAAATGCCGATGACTACTCAGTGCTTTGGCAGCAAACCGAATTAGAACGTCCCTTTATTAAAAACCCACAAAGCGGCAGATTATGGACTGGCAACTCTCGCGTGGTATCGGCTGAAGATAACGCCCGTTTTGGCAATGGTGGCTATGCACTCGGTGCACGTTCGAGTCAAATCCGCGATAGATTATTTGAAAAACAAACATTTGCAGAGAGCGACTTTTACGCACTACAGCTCGATAATCAAGCTCGTTTTTTAATGCCTTGGCATGCTTTGCTGTTAAAGCAATTAAAAGCCGATAAAACTAAAAATCAGCAATATATAACAGCGCTCGAAAATTGGCAGCAATGTGCGTGTTCAACCTCCATAGGGTATACCTTAGTTAAGCGCTACCGCGATGAAGTGATTAATATTTTATTTAGTAATATTGAAAGCCAATTAAATAAACAGCAAGGCACGCTTAAATACGTAAAACGAGATTTAGAGCCCGCAGTTTGGCAGCTTATTAACAACAAACCCGACACATGGATAAACCCACAATTTAAAAATTGGGATGCACAATTACACGGTGCATTTAACCAAACTATCACTAAACTTACTGAGCAATTTGGCAATAACGTGCAAAGCTGGCAGTGGGGCAAGGTCAATGAGTTAGTGATAGAGCATCCGTTTGCAAAGCAAATGCCGTTACTTGCTAAGTTATTAAATATGCCCACAGCAGCGGGTTTTGGTGATAGCTACATGCCCGCCGTACAAGGGCGTAGTTTTGGCGCATCGCAGCGTTTTATTGCTCAACCTGGGCATTTAGAACATGCAATTTTAGCTATTCCCGGTGGGCAATCGGGGCATCCTCTTTCTGAATTTTATAGAGCGGGGTTTAGTGATTACGTAGAGGGTAAACATACACCTTTATTGCCGCAAGAATTAATACATCAAATAGTAATAAGTCCTATTAAATAACGTTTAAGTGATCAGTGAGTGAGCTTAAATAGTGATAAAAACGTTCTATATTTATTAATTCATACAACAGAGAACAAAAATGAAAAAAATACTACCCGCATTAATAACAGGTTTATTACTAAGTACAGCAGCGCAAGCAGACGAGGGTCCAGTAACAGCACAAAAGCTAAGTGAGCATGTATACGTACTATTTGGGCAAGGCGGTAATATTGCAGCAAGTGTAGGCGATGATGGCATTTACATTATTGATGATCAGTTTGCCAAGTTATCAGACGACATTAAAAAAACGATTAGCGATTTAAAGCCAGGCAGTGCAGAGTTTGTTATTAATACGCACCATCATGGCGATCATACCGGTGGTAACGAAAACTTTGCTAAAGCGGGTGCGCACGTTATAGCACACGACAATGTACATAAACGTTTAGAAGAGCAGCATGGAGAAGGGTCAGACTTTTTACCGCGCATTAGTTTTGGTAACGATTTAAAACTGCATTTTAATAATGAACACGCCCATGTAGTGCATTACGAACATGCACATACTGATGGCGACTCGGTTGTCTTTTTTAGTAACGACAACATAGTGCACATGGGCGACATTTACTTTAATTTTGGCAGCTTACCGTTTGTTGATGTAGATAGCGGCGGTAGCGTTGATGGTATTTTAGCGGCAGTAGACGATGTAGTTAAACAAATTGACGACAACACTAAAGTAATACCAGGACACGGTAAGGTAAGTGACCGTTCAGGACTGATAGCGTATGGTAAGCTAGTTCAAAATGCGAAAGATGTGATGCTAAAAGCAATGCAAAATAATGCAAGCTTAGAGCAAGTACTTAAAGCCGATCCATTGGCAGAACTTGGTCTTGAATACGCAGGCTGGTTACCAAAAGAGAAAGTAACCACACTTTTTTATCGCAGTTTAAAGTAGTACATCTAAAGTAAAAAACATGATACAAAGCTGAGTGTATTCTTGATTTAATCGAGCGTACATTCGGCTTTTATTTTCTTATGCCTAAAGGAGTTGTGTATGTCGGCAGAAAAAACCCATCTTGAAATTTGTAACTTAACCAGAGAGCAATATCCGCAAATTAAAACCTTGATGGATCAAGCGTATCCCGACTTAGGTGGTGCGTGGCCAAGTCATACCATTTTTAGATTAATAGACCAATTTCCTGAAGGGCAAATAGGTATTGTAGATGACGGTGTGCTGGTGGGCTTAGCATTAAGTGTACAAGTTGATTACACACGTTTTTCAAACCCGCATACATACGAAGACATCGCAGATGGTCACGACCGGGTATTTAGCGATACCGACGGCGATGCGCTATACGGCTTAGATGTTGCCATTAGCGAAACTCACAGAGGCATGCGCTTAGGTCGTCGCCTTTATGATGCCCGTAAAGAACTGTGCCGCCAATATAACCTACGCGCTATTTTAGCGGGTGGGCGTATTCCGCGTTATTACAATCACAGTAATGAAATGACGCCAATGGAATACATTGCAAAAGTAGATCAGAGAGAGCTATACGATCCTATTTTAAGTTTTCAGTTATCTAACGATTTTCAGGTAAAACGTTTACTTAAAAAGTACCTACCGGAGGATCAAGAGTCAGTTGGTTACGCCACTTTACTTGAGTGGAATAACATTATGTATGAACCAACCGACACGGTACTTGAGTCAACTAAATCAATTGTGCGCGTAGGTGCTGTGCAATGGCAAATGCGCTGTGTTGAATCGGTTGAAGAAATGCTAAAGCAGGTTGAATACTTTGTAGATACCGTATCTGACTACAAAAGTGACTTTATACTCTTCCCTGAGTTTTTTAACGCGCCATTAATGGGGCTAGGAAATCAAAGCAATCAAACTGAAGCGATTCGTTATTTAGCGGAATATACCGAAACGTTTAAAAACGCGATGTCGCGTATGGCAATAGAATACAACGCCAATATTATTACCGGCTCTATGCCGCTAGCCGAAGACGATAAAATTTATAACGTAAGTTATTTATGCCACCGCAGCGGTAAAATAGACGAGCAACGTAAAATACATATTACCCCGCATGAGCAAAACGATTGGGTTATTCAAGGCGGCGACAAAATTGCTGTATTTGAAACCGATGCTGGGCGTGTAGGTATTCAAATTTGTTATGACGTAGAGTTTCCTGAGCTTTCACGTATATTAGCAAAACAAGGGTTAGATATTTTGTTCGTCCCATTTTGGACTGATACTAAAAATAGCTACTTACGTGTGCGCCATTGTGCACAAGCGCGTGCAATAGAAAACGAATGTTATGTGGTTATTGCAGGCTCGGTAGGCAACTTACCACAAGTAGAAAGCCTTGATGTGCAGTACTCACAATCGGCTGTGTTAACGCCATCGGACTTTTCGTTCCCGCACGATGCAACGCTTAACGAAGCCACACCTAATACAGAAATGCTGTTATTTAGTGACCTTGATATGGATAAGCTTAAAATCCTTCACAGCGAAGGTACAGTGCGTAACTTAAAAGATCGACGTGAAGATTTATACGACGTAATTTTGAAAAAGAGAGATGTTTAATGGCGTGGATTTATTTGGTTATTGCCGGTTTACTTGAAATTGGCTGGCCGATAGGTTTAAAAGTTTCACAAAACCCAGATACTCGCTGGCAGGGCATCGCAATAGCGGTGGCATTTTTAGTCGCTAGTGGTTTTATGTTGTGGCTTGCACAAAGGCAAATATCAATGGGCACCTCATATGCCGTGTGGACAGGCATTGGCGCTGCGGGTACGTTTTTAGTGGGTATATTGTTTTATAACGATGCCGCTACATTTGGTCGTATTGCGGGAGTATTAATGATTATTAGCGGTGTGATAACACTTAAAATAAGCTCTTAATTGGTAATTTGAATAAACGCTTAATTATGAATAGCGCAGGTATAAAAGCCTGCGCTTTTTTATGTTGCCATTAATTCGGCAACATAACCAAAACAGCGGCAATGGCTATGAGTATTAAGCCTGCAGTATCTTGTTTTTTAAGTGGCTGCTTTAACCAAAGTACGGCAATTAGCATGGTAAAAAATACTTCAACCTGTCCAAGTGTTTTAACGTAAGCAACATGTTGTAAGCTCATTGCACTAAACCAGCCAATAGAGCCGATACAACTAAAAACACTAATAGCGGCTGTAGTGCCTTTGTAGTACCACAATTTACTGAGCGTTTGCGGCTCTTTTAATAATAAATAGCCCAGTAGTATTAGTGTTTGTAAGCTAATTACAAACAGCAAAACCCAAGCGGCTGAGTGTGGGAATAATAATCCTGAATTTAAGCTCGCTTCACGTACCCACAGTGAGGTAAGTGCAAAGCAAGTACCACAAGCAAGGCCTAATAATGCCGTTTTAGCATTAAAGTGTTTAACGCTTGTTATGCCGCTGAGTAGCAATACGGCAATAGCGCCAAAAAACACACCAAGCCAACCGAGTAAAGAAAGTGCCGAGCCAAAAAATAATACACCTAAAATAGCAGCCACTAACGCCTCGCTTTTGGCAAGACCAGCACCTACGGCGTAATTATTCATTTTAAATAACTTAACCATTAAACCAGTGGCAAGTATTTGCATCACACTTGCGCCTATAATAAATCCCCAAAAGGCATTATTAAACGTAGGCATGGCGGTATCTTGATATTGATAAAGGCCATATAAATACACGGCAGCAATAGGGCCTGCAATAATAAAGCGAGAGAGGGTTACGCCAGCCACACTCACATCGTTACTTAATTTACTTTGCAAGGCATTACGCCATGCTTGCATAAAGGCGGCTAAAAAAGTGAAAAATATCCAGGTCATGGTCGTCATCGTTAAAATGTAAGGCAGTAAAGTTAACAAGCTTTGTGAAGTAAAGCGATGCATTAACTATGATGTTGAATATTCATCATCTGCGACATTATGTCGCATGGGTTTGAGGATATATTTAGCTATAGTAAGCCTGATGTTATTGTTAGCCGCCAGCGTTTGTCATAAAACGTATCTGGCGGCTTTTTTATTGCGCTTATGCTAAATTATCCGAAACATCAAAAGGATAAATTATGACAACATTAGTTGTATGTGCATTACTTGCGGTATTAATGCCTTACTTTGCAAAAGTGCCGGTTGCTATAGCAATGGCAAAATTAGGTCGATACGACAATAAACATCCAAGGGCGCAACAAATAAAATTAACCGGCTTTGGTGCACGGGCGCTCGCTGCTCATCAAAACTGTTTTGAATCGCTCGCTGTTTTTGCTGTCGCTATTGCAGTTGTACTGGGCACTAACTCTGTAGGTGCAGTGACCGAAACGCTAGCGGTTACGCATATTGTGTCGCGTATTTTGTATTGCGTTTTTTACTATATGAACCTAGATATAATTCGCTCATTAGTGTGGTTTATTGGTTTGGGTACAGCCATATCCATGATTGTGGTGAGCTTATAACTTTATGGCGTAAAACCACAAAGCAAGCAGCCTAAAAGGGCGCTTGCTTTGTAGTCTTGAAAAATCTAATAAAGTTAGTGCGATACTTTAATTCGCTCTATTAAATCGGTATTAGCAACTTCATTGTTTATTGCAAAATCGAGCTGTACAAGTACGTTTTGATAACCCATTGATGAGGGTTTGTATTGCCACTGTCTTAGCGCCTTTTTAGCTTCACGGTCAAATATGGCTTCAGGCTTTGCACTAACAACAGAAACATTAGCGGTTTCACCATTGGGAGTTATATCGTACTTTAATACCACTGAGCCGCTGATGCCTTGTTGAGCTGCTTGTATTGGATAAAGGGGTTCAATACGCATTGTCGGTGAAATGTGATCCTCTTTAGTCATTGCCTCTGGTTGCTTTGCAATCGCTAATCCACTTAGCATACTTGCGGCTACAAGTAATAAGCCACCTTTAGCAAGCTTTGAACGCTCCCCACTGTGTTTTATATTAGTTAGTCGTTGTAACATGGTTTTTTTATCTCCGTAGTGTGAATAAGCCATAAGCCCTGTGGGCGCATTTGCCGCGCAGTTTATTAAGGCTTTGCTATATAAAATATGTTGTTGTGTGGTTTTATTGCTAAGTACCCGTTCATCACAAGTCAGCTCTTGTAGTCGGCGCATGCTTGCGTAACAAACCCAAGCTAGTGGGTTAAACCACAGTAAAATAGTAGGCAGTAATATAAGTGCGTTTGTTAGGTTGTCTTTGCGTTTTATGTGTACGTTTTCGTGCTCTAAAATAAGCGCTAATGTGGCTTTATCAAACTGGGTATTGTAGTTACTCGGTAACACCAGCTTGCTGTTTAAAATACCGACCACCATTGGCGTGGCTACATGTTGGCTGGTATAGACATTAATACCAGTGGCAAGAGTACCTTCAAATTGGATTAACTCAGTTAACTGCAGGCTTTTAACAAAGCGGGTATGCGTAATAAAGCTAGCTATTAATAACCCTGCGGTAATAAGTACATACATGAGCGCCCAGCTAATACCCATTTCATGTGTAAAAGGCTGGTTAGGGGTGATTAAGTAATGGCTAATATTGCTATTTTGCAGTGGTTTAATCGCATTTGGTAAATTAGCAATAACCAATGCTGCAGGTAATAGCCATGCTAATTTATATACAAACCGCGAGCCAAGGGCTTTTAAACCAAATCGCTCGAGTAAAATAAATCCACAAAACAAAATGCTTAATAGTAATTGCTGCTCAATCAACCAATTAAAACTAGTTTGAATAACCATGTTAATCCCTTACTTTTGGTTTTTTTCCCAGTCATCTATAACTTTTTTAAGCTCGTTTATATCTTGCTGAGAAAGCTGCTCCGATTTAGCAAAGCCGCTTACAAGTGGCGCAATACGTCCACTAAAAAAGCGCTCAATAAAGTTTTGGCTTTCTTTTAAGGTGTAGTCGGCGCGCTCCATACACGGCATATAAATATACTGACGACCTTCTTTTTCAAATGTAAGTGCGCCTTTTTTTACTAGTCGACCTAGTAGGGTTTTAATGGTTTTTTCGTGCCATTGCTTATCGTCGCTTAAGCGCTCAATTATTTGGCTCGCGGTGGCGGGGTAGTTAACCCAAAGTGCGTCGAGCACGTCAAACTCTGCTTTTGATAACTCAATCATGCTATTGCCTACAAATGTAATCTTTAATTAAAGACTACACCTGTAATCTGTAATTGCAAGTTTATTTTTTAAATTTTTGAGATGTAATTAAGTGACTTGGTATTAGATTTTTGAAATATCGTTTTTATTAATTTGTATATATTGGTTTTCAGGTAGGTTTAGTTTTGAAAGGGTGAGGTCACTAAATTGCACTCTAGATAAATCAATTACTTTATATCCGCAGTAATGCGCCATTTTACGTATTTGTCTGTTTAGCCCTTGTTTTAAAATAATACTAAACTGATTGCTGGCTATTTTATTTACTTCACAAGGCAGGGTTATGTGTTTATCAACGGGTACGCCTGCTGCCATTTTTTTACAAAAAGCATCGTCTAAAGGCTTATTTACGGTGACTAAATAATGTTTAGGCTGGTGGAAGTCAGGATGTATTAGTTGATTACAAAAATCCCCATCGTTGGTCAAAATAAGCAAACCGCGAGAGTCTTTATCTAATCGACCAATAGGGTAAACGCGGGTGAGTGTGGGCAAATGGTGAATAAGGCTGGCTGGGTCATCAATATTTAATTTGCAGTCAATACCTACTGGTTTGTGGTACGCAAAATAAACTAAATCGGCAGCACCTTTAATTTCTTTTTCATTCACTATTACAATGTCTTGCTCATCAACGTGATCTATATGATTCGCTGGGCGATTATTTACAGTCACCACACCTTCATCAATTAAACGCGATGCCTGTTTACGAGAACAAATACCTGCATGGGCAATATATTTAGCGAGTCGGATTTTTGTGCTCATAACGTGTGACGCCAGCGGCTAATAAAAATTTGATCGAGATTATAGCAAAGCTGCGTATCGATAATGTTAAATAACCAGAACTCAGGTTAAATATAAAAAGGTAGCCAAGATGGGTATTAAATTTTCACAGTTAAAAAAGCACGAGCCGCTACAAAAAGTCATTGTTCACTCGTTAGATATGGCGCTTTATCAAGTATCAGTAATGATTAATAACGTTGAATACTATGTAACAGAAGACAGCGGTGAGTTTTTAAGAGCGCTAAGCCCACTGCATGTTCAAAAGCGTTTTGACAAAATAGCGTATGCCGAAATGGTACTGCGCCAAACAAGCGCTTACGACGAAATGTGCGGTCAGCCAGAAAAAACCGGTAGCAATATGCTTGAAGTACCTTACGGTAAAAATAATCTTTATTGATTGAGCTAATTTGCTAGTATCTGCTTTTTAAGGGCGATAAATGTATCAATTAAAAGTAGATAATACCGATGCGTTAAACTCAGCGCTTCGCGCACAAATGGTTGAATTTAACGCCCAGCATTTTGATGCGCAAAGAGTGCCATTAGGCTATAAATTTACTGATGAGCAAGGCGAGCTTGTTGCCGGTATTAGTGGGTGTGTGTTTGGAAATTGGCTGATGATTAGTTGGCTTTGGTGTAGCGATAGTGCACGAGGTAAAGGGCTTGCAGATAAATTGCTAACGGCACTTGAGCAAGCTGCTATTGAGCTAGGAGCAACAACTGCTCAGCTTGATACACTTGATTTTCAAGCAAAACCTTTTTACGAAAAGCGCGGTTATAGTGTTAAGTATCAACTTAATAATTACCCACGCTCAGGTACGCGTTACTTTATGGAAAAGCCACTTTAATTTTTGCTGGCTATTTTTCTTTTAGTGGCTCGCCTTCAAAGGTAATACCTAAAAAAGGTGTTGCCTCTGGTGCTAACATAAAAGTGCGAATATTTAGGTGATCATCGCCTTTTGGGTTTTGCAGCACGTCTTGTCGGTAAAACTTACCAAAGCAATCTAACGTATTTTGTTTACTTAAATCGTTTAATTTAGCAAACGCAAAAATTTTACATGAGCCGTTGTTCTCACTCGCAGCGCTAAGTAATCCATGGTTATTAAAGCCACATGCAGTAAAGTCGTAATTTGCTTCAATCACCGCCATTGTATCGGTAAATTGAATGCTTTTTGAGTTTTCTGCAAGTGCTTTTAAATAGTTATTTAGTGTCATGTGTTACCTTTGGATTTTTAATTATTTAGCGCTCAACTCTAGCTCATCTGTTTGCTGATTTATATTGAATTTAAATCGCGATAAAAAGTTCATCCCTAGCAAACCTTGTCCGCGTGTGTTTTCAATGCTCAACACTTCAAAACCATAAATAATTTGCGAGCCCACTTTAAACGATTCAATTTGATAACGTTTTACAACAATTTGACCATTCGCTGTATTTACCGTTACATCGCCTAAATACAAAGGCTGTGGCGAAATTTGCTCAATTATACTTGTAGGTAGTGAGGTTACGCTTGCGCCTGTATCAATCATTAATTCGGTCGATAGATTGTTATTTATTTCGGTGTTTATTAAGTAATGCGCGCCGTAAGGCGTTAAAGCAACAAAGTCGTCTTGCGATTGCGCTTTATTGATCATAGCTTGCAGTGTTTGCACTTGGCTTTTTAGATTGTGCTGGTTTGCCATTCGATCAAGGGTTGCTTGTGCGCTAATTAAATCGCCTTGCTGAAAGTAGGCGTACGCAAGCGGATATAAAAACTGCGCGTTATCGCTTTTATAATCAAGCCAAATTTGTGTTTGCTCAATAATAGCTTGCCAATTTTGTTGCTCAGTTAATGTGTGTAATTCGTTTTTAGTGAGCGTATTTAAACGTGTATTTACGTTGTTTTGCTGATCAGCAGGTAGTAATGAATTCAGCTCAAATAAAGCAATAATGGCGTTTTGTGTTTGCTCGCTATTTATTAAATACTCAACCTGTAAATTAAGTAATTCTACGTTATAAGGGCTGTTATTTAATAGCGCATTGAGAAATGACTCGCTAAGTAATAAATTGCTATTTAGCCATATTTTAAGCTGCACTAGCCACGATGAATAAAGTTTTTTTGCACTTTCTGGATTGCTGTTTTTGAGTTGTTGATAGCTACTAAGTGTGGCTTCAAATTGGTGTTGTTTAAATTGCTGCTTTGCCGTATTTAGTAACGTATCTTGTTGTTTAGGCGATATGCTTTGCTGGGCACTTTGCGTTTTTTGTGGTGTAGTTAACGCAGGCTGCGGCCATAATAAATAAGCGTTAAGGCTAAGCGAGCCAATTAATAGCAAGGTGATTAGCTTGGTATAGTGGCTCATTGTGACCTCTTATTTTTAAACGAGTAGGTTATTTAATAAAGTGCGTTAAAGCATGGATGTTGACTATTTCAATATCAGCCAGCCCTTTATAAGCATAATTGGCGCCTTGATCGTTTAACCATACCGATTGGCAACCGGCATTATTTGCGCCTTGTACGTCGGTATCTAGGCTATCGCCAATGTGTAAAATTTCACTTTTAGCAACGTTTAAATGTGTGGCTGCTTTATCAAATAAGGTGCTGTGAGGTTTTGCTTTACCGTGCATACCTGCTTGCAGTACGAGTTCAAATTTATCGTGTAAGTTAAAGCGTTCAATTTCAACGTTACCGTTAGTAATCGCAACAAGCGTAAAGTGTTTGGCTAGGTTATCTAGTAAGTTTAGTACGTCATCGCTTACGACTATGTTGCTGCGCGCATCGGCAAAGGCGTTATAGGCGGCATTTGCATGGCGCTCTACTTCATCTGCGGTAAACCCAAGTTTAGAAAGCGCTAAACGTAGGGTGTGTTTGCGCCATTTAGTTACATCATCCGCGAGATCTGGGTTTTGTATTACGGCAAGTTCTCGGCATAGTTGCCAGTACTTTGGACCTTGCTCTTGATAGCCAGGTAGTGCGTTTAAATAATTTTGTTGGGCTTTAACGGCTGCTTTTATAATAGGGTGGTTACTGTATAACGTGTCATCTAAATCAAAGCTCATGACAGAAAATGGCTTAATAGCACGATTAAATCGGATCATATTTATTTTCCTAATCAGTTCGTTTTTTTGCGCGAGGGTGGGTGTTGTCGTACACCTTGGCTAAATGTTGAAAATCTAAATGTGTATATACTTGTGTAGCCGACAAACTGCTGTGCCCTAGTAATTCTTGCACGGCGCGTAAATCACCAGACGATTCTAAAATATGTGACGCAAACGAGTGGCGCAACTTATGCGGATGAACCTGCGAGCTAATGCCTTGTTTTATTCCCCACTCTTGCATGCGTAGGCGCACTTGGCGAATAGAAATACGTTTTTTTTGGCTACTTAAAAATACTGCTATTTCATCGGGCTTTGCAAACTGAGGGCGTATTGTGAGCCATTTTTTTAATGCATCTAACGCTTTTTTGCCCACCGGAATTAATCGCTCTTTATTGCCTTTACCACGCACTAAAATTTCGCCATTGGCAGCACTAATATCTTGCATGTTAGCGCCAACTAACTCGCTTATACGCAGCCCTGATGAATACATAAGCTCCATCATTGCTTTATCTCTAATTGCGAGAGGTTCGTCGTCGGGTATTTCGAGCAAGCGTGCCATTTGATCCACATCGAGATTTTTAGGTAGGGGCTTTGCAAACTTAGGACCTTTTATACCCACCGCCGGATTATGGTAATGCGATTGCTCGGCAATATTTTTTGCTTTTAAAAACTTATACAAACTACGAATACAACTGAGCTTTAAGCTAATTGTACGGCCACTTAATTGTTTTGATCGCAGTGCCATGCTGTAGCGGCGAATATGTTCGCCTTGTACGCCAAACCAGTCATCACATAGTTTGCTAAAATAAAGGGCTGCAAAGCCAAGCTGGCTTACATATTGGTTTACGGTGTGCGCTGAATATTGTTTTTCAAACTTTAAATAATCGCTAAATAGCGTTATGGGTGTACGCCAATTGTCGCTTAACTGGGTAGTATTAGGCGCATCGTCACTCATGCTAGTTTTTGCAACCGCAGGTGTAATGCGTTTATAAAGTCGAGTACAAAGAGGTTATCTTGAGCGGGCTCAAAATGGTTTACGTTACTGCTACCAAACGCCAAAATAGCGATAGGGTGTTTAGTGTCGCCAATTAAATAAATCGCGACAGATTGTGTATCTTCACTAAATAATAATTCGCGCTCTTGCTGATTAATACGCCCTAAATAATGCCCAGAATGAGTAAGGCGATGTGAAATAAGTTCGTCGTAATCGGGATTATATTTCACTAATTTGCAGTCGTTAACATCTTCACTTGAGCAAATTATATTGCGTAGATTATTTGCAAGAGCGTTAAAATCGTCATGATTCCAAAGCTGGCGATGACACTGGCTAAACAAACGATATACAAGCTCGTTTTGCGATGCATGCTTGCTCATAGCGTCTATTTGGCTTTTTAAAAGCGTGTTGTGCTCGCGTAATTGGCGTTGCTGAATATGTACCAGCGACGTTGCACCTTGAGCTTGCTGTTGCAGCTCAAGTTGTGCGAGTAGCTCCGGGTGTTGAACCAAAAAATCAGGATGTTGATGTAAGTAATCAATAACCTGTTCTTTACTTAGCTCGCTCATAGCGCTACTTGCCCGTCGAACACATGTTCTGCGGGGCCAGTCATGCGTACTGGGTGACCTTCGCCACTCCAACGTACTTGTAAGCTACCGCCTGGTAAATCTACTTGAACAGTTGTTGATAACTTATTTTGCATATGACCAATCACCATTGCTGCACACGCACCTGTGCCACAGGCTAGGGTTTCGTTAACGCCGCGCTCCCACACTCTTAATTTAATGTGTTCATGCGATACAACTTGCATAAAGCCAATGTTCGCTTTTTGCGGAAAACGTTCGTGGTTTTCAAGTAATGGACCCAATATATCAACTTGCGCGGTGGTTACGTCGTCAACTTCTAGCACGCAATGCGGGTTACCCATAGATACCGCGCCACTAAATACAGTGTGTTCTTGCGTTCTAATAATATAAGTAAGCTCACGCTTGCTCGCTTTTAAAGGGATTTTACTTGGCTCAAAATTTGGATGACCCATGTTAACCGTTACTTGACCGTCTTTTTCTATGTAGAGCGTTAAGTTGCCCGACTTGGTCGACACAGTGATTTTATGCTTGTTAGTAAGGCCCTTCATACGTACAAAGCGGGCAAAACAGCGTGCGCCGTTACCGCATTGTTCTACTTCGGTACCATCGGCATTAAATATTCGATAATGAAAGTCGAGATCAGGAGAGTACGGCGCTTCAACCATCAGCAATTGGTCAAAGCCAATGCCAAAATGGCGATCTGCCAGTTTTTTGATTTGATCTCGCGACAAAAAAACATTTTGTGTAATGTTATCAATCACAACAAAGTCGTTGCCTAAGCCGTGCATTTTGGAAAAATTAACTAACATAGCGCTCTAATTCGGTTTTGCTCTGTGCTAATCATGCCACAGAGCAGCTAGTAGACAAAAACGTTTATGGTAAAACTTTCTCACCTTGATAAAGGCTTTCAATAGTTTCGCGTTCACGAATAAGATGATGCTGCTGACCATCTACCATTATTTCTGCAACACGCGGGCGCGAGTTGTAGTTTGAACTCATGGTAAAGCCATATGCACCAGCACTTCGCTGTGCGAGTAAGTCGCCTTGTTTAAGCGCTAGTTCACGATCTTTTCCTAAAAAGTCGCCGGTTTCGCACACCGGACCCACAATATCAAAGTTGTGAGTAGGTGTTTCGTCGTCGCGAACTGATACCGGAATGATTTTCTGCCACGCTTGATAAAGCGCAGGGCGAAGCATGTCGTTCATACCTGCATCTACAATGGCAAAAAATTTGTCTTGGTTTTGTTTAATAAATTCAACTTGAGTAACTAAAATACCTGCGTTAGCTGCAATAGCGCGCCCTGGTTCAAAAATTAGTTCAAGGTGTTTATAGTTAGCTAAGCGCTCGGTAACTTGCGCTGCATATTCACTTGGGTGCGGTGGTTGCTCATTGTTATATGGCACGCCTAAACCGCCACCAATATCTAAGTGAGTTAGCTCAATACCGTTGGTTTTTAGCTCATCAATAAGCGCCATGAGTTTATCAAGGGCTTCTAAAAATGGTCTTACTTCAGTTAATTGAGAGCCAATATGGCAATCAACACCAATAATTTTTAAACCAGGTAAAGCAGCTGCTTGTTGATAAACACTTACAGCAGTTTGTATATCAATACCAAATTTATTTTCTTTTAAACCAGTAGAAATATACGGATGTGTTTTTGCATCTATGTCGGGGTTTACGCGAATAGAAATAGGCGCTTCTAGGTTAAGCTCGCAAGCCACTTCAGAAATACGCTCAAGCTCAGAGGCTGATTCAACGTTAAAACATTTAATGCCCAGTTTTAATGCGTAAGCTATTTCGTCAGACGTTTTCGCCACGCCCGAAAAAACAACTTTAGAAGCATCGCCTCCCGCTTTAATTACACGCGCAAGTTCGCCTTTGGATACAATATCGAAACCCGCTCCTAAGCGCGCTAATATATTAAGCACGGCTATATTTGAGTTTGCTTTAACGGCGTAACATACCAAGCTTTTATGATTTTTAGTGGCGTTAGCAAACGCTAAATAATGGCGTTCAAATGTAGCACGCGAGTACACATAACACGGCGTGCCGTATTGCTGCGCTATGCTTGCCACACTTACGTCTTCGGCAAATAATTGGTTGTTTTTGTAGTTAAAATAATCCATTTATTGCTCCTGACTTTGCGATGTTTTGACTTGCTCAGCGGTAGTGGCTGGTTTAGCTGTATTTTGAGGTTGGTTGTGCTCTGTTTGTTGCTCTGGTAAATATAACGGACCGCTTTGTCCGCAGCCAGCTAAGGCGCTTAACAGTACAGTGCTTATTAATAGTTTTTTTAATTGTAAGGTATGTGTCGCTTTCATTAGATTAATACGGTTGCTGGCTTTATAATCGCAGAGTAACAGAATATCTAAAAAATGCAGCTATTCGCGGATGATTTTATTCCTGTTACACTAGGACTTGTTTATCTCTCGAGGTTGAATTTGCGCTGCCCGTTGGGTTCGTCCTAGGAACGATTTACTCTTTGTTGCTCGGTTTTAACTTAGTCCACTAGGTTACAAATCTCGCGCCGCGATTAAATCGCCCCTAGATAGAACAAATTTCAATCCTGAAAGGTTAACAGGCCCTAGCTGCACATTTTTAAAGCTAATTCAAAGCTAAAACGTACCCAATATTAGGCGGCTCGCCTGCAAAGGAAATAACAATGACTGAACACGAATATCACCAATTAGCCGAAGCTCTTATGTTCACTATTGAAGAGCAGGTTGATGATTGCGAAGCTGATTTAGATTACGAATCGGCACAAGGTATTTTAGAAATTATTTTTCCTGATAAAAGTAAAATAGTGATTAACAAGCAAGCACCTCTTCATCAAGTATGGGTTGCGACTAAGTTTAACGGACATCATTTTGAAATGCGTGATGGGTTATGGATTGATAACCGTTCTGGCGCTGAATTTTGGGCGTTTATAAATGAAGCCTCAACTCGCCAAGCAGGCCAAGAAGTTAAGTGGCAATCATCACTATGAGTTTAGAATTTGTAGAATATGCAGCCCAAAGTGAGCACAAAGCAACGGTTATTTGGTTACATGGTTTAGGTGACTCTGGGGATGGTTTTGCGCCAGTAGCTCCGCAGCTTAATTTACCAAGTGAGCTTGGTATACGGTTTGTTTTTCCGCATGCGCCAGTACAACCGGTCACCATAAATGGTGGCATGGAAATGCGCTCTTGGTACGATATTAAATCTATAGAATTAGATAAGCGTGCCGATGAACAAGGCGTAAGGGATTCGGCTGCAAAGGTAGAAGAGTTAATTAATAAAGAAATTGCTAATGGTATACCTGCTAATAAAATTATTTTAGCTGGCTTTTCTCAAGGTGGTGTTGTGTCTCTGCATTTAGCGCCGCGCTTTGAGCAAAAGCTTGGGGGTGTTATGGCGCTTTCTACTTATATGTGTGTGCCGCAAAAATTTGCTGATGAAGCAAAGCATACTGATTTAAACGTATTTATGGCTCATGGTAGCCAAGATAACGTTGTACCGCATAGTGCGGGAAGAAGTGCGTTTGAAGTATTAACAGCACATAACATGGATGTAAGCTGGCAAGAATACCCAATGGCTCACCAAGTTTGCGCAGAAGAATTGCAAGCTATTCGCCAATGGTTAATTGCTCGTTTAAGCTAATTTTGGAACCGCTGAGGTTAATATGAGTCAAAAAATAGTTATTAAAGCAAATGTTAAACGCGAACTACAAGAGAGTGTACCAACGGTAAGCTACGAGTGGAATTGGCGTCGTATTGTGAGTATTGCTATGTTGGTATTAATGACCTCTGCAGCAGTTGTGTATGGCTTAACAACGTCAGCCAGTGCAGAGCAAGGTGAGCATCCAAATGAGCAGGAGCAATTTTTAAGCTTTAGCAATAACGCTCAAAACCAGACAAACGTTGAAGTAACGTATGTTGAGCCTGAATCATCAGTAAACAATACCCATAATGAGCCTGAGCTTGTAAATAATCCCCCTGTTTTATTGGCTAACAACGATAGTGTTACTGAACAAAGCGAAAGTATTAATACAGAGTTAAACTCAAACCTTGATAATGATGTGCAAGAAGAAACCGCAGAAGCTCAAAACGTAGCTAAGCCAGCCAGTCAAAGCGACTTACTTTTAGAGTTAGAAAGTGATGATGGCGCATTGAGTGGCACTGAAGGTTTTTCGCCGACAGCACAAGTGGCAAGTGTGGCTTTGGGCGCGCAAATAGACACGGGTAAAATTAGCCGTGCGGTACTTACTCGTAAAGTAAGTAAGCGTGAGCCCACTAATGTGTTTGCTGCTGATATTCGATTAAGTCAGTTTGATGAAGGTGTATCGTTTTTTAGTGAGATTAAAAACCTTCAAGGCCAGCAAGTTAAGCATGTTTGGTCGTTTGAGGGTGAGACTATGGCTGAAATTACACTTAATGTTACTTCGCCTCGCTACAGAACGTACTCAACAAAAAATATCATGGACACACAGACAGGCCATTGGCGTGTTGATGTAGTTGATGAGCAAGGTAATTTAATTGCCCAAAAAGAATTTAGAATTTTAGCTGACTAAAACTAGCTAAACGCAGTAATTAATTGGATACCCCTATGACAGAAAAAACAAAATTAGTACGCATCGCAACGCGCAAAAGCGCCTTAGCACTTTGGCAGGCCGAATTTGTAAAAGCAGAGCTTGAGCGTTTTCATGCAGATGTGCGCGTAGAATTAGTCCCAATGTCGACGCAAGGGGATATAATTTTAGATACGCCATTGGCTAAAATTGGCGGTAAAGGCTTATTTGTTAAAGAGCTAGAGCAAGCTATGTTAGATGGCCGAGCTGATATTGCCGTGCATTCTATGAAGGACGTGCCAGTAGAGTTCCCAGAAGGATTAGAGCTGTATACTATTTGTGAGCGTGAAGATCCGCGTGATGCGTTTGTATCAAACAATTTTGCAAATTTAAACGAGCTACCACAGGGCGCCATTGTGGGTACTTCGAGCTTACGCCGCCAGTGCCAAATTAAAGCACTTCGCCCTGATTTAGATATTCGTGATTTGCGCGGTAATGTAAATACGCGTTTAGGTAAATTAGATGATGGCCAATACGATGCTATTATTTTAGCTGCAGCAGGGCTTATTCGCTTAGAAATGGAGTCGCGTATTGCTGACTACATTGAGCCAGAAGTGTCATTACCGGCAAATGGTCAAGGCGCTGTAGGTATTGAGTGCCGTATTGATGATGAAGTAACAAAAGCATTACTTGCACCACTTGAGCATACTCAAACACGTATTCGCGTAAATGCAGAGCGTGCGATGAATCGCCATTTAGAAGGTGGTTGCCAAGTGCCTATTGGTGCTTATGCATTAGTTGATGGCGAGCAGGTACATTTGCGTGGTTTAGTGGGTGCTGTTGATGGCAGCGAAATTTTACGCGACGAAGTAACTGGTCATGTAAATGATGCAGAAAAACTAGGCATTGAGCTTGCTAAAAAATTACTAGCTCAAGGCGCAGACAAAATATTAGCTGAAGTTTATAGAGACGCATAAATGACACATATTCTGATAACTCGGCCCGAAGGAAAAGGCGCAGCCCTTGCACAGCAACTTGAGCAAGCGGGTTATCAGGCGTCTTTATTTCCGGTATTAAAAATAACGCATTTAACACCCTCCAGCACTGAACTTAGTCCGCTGTTAAATGCAGATAAAATAATATTTATATCGCAAGATGCAGTCAGTGCACTTTCGCAATTAAAACCCGATATAAATACCAAAGCGCAGTTTTATGCGGTTGGACAACAAACAGCCGACATTATATATGAGCAATTTGGTGTGCGCGCAGCAGTACCAAAGCAGTATGATTCAGAAGGGTTACTTGCGCTCAAATCACTCGCCGAGGTTGATGGCAGTAATATAGTGTTAGTTAAGGGGCAAGGTGGCCGCCCTGAGTTAGCTAAAACGCTAAAAGAGCGTGGAGCTTTTTTAAATAATTGTGTTGTGTACAAACGTGAACCCACAGAGAGTATCACCCCTAACTGGACAGACCACTGGAAAAGCCAGAATGTACACGGTATAGTCATAACAAGTAATGCAGCAGTTGATGCTATATTTAAAAGCCTTACTGCACACCAACTACAATGGTTACAACAGTGCCGATTTTATGTTGCAAGCGAGCGGATAGCCGCTTATTTAAAGTTGCAACAGGTAAGTTCGGCTAATATACACATTGCAGCAGGGGCTAGCGATAATGCTATGTTTACCTGCATAAATCAGCAAGGTAGCAACATGAGCGAACAGTCAAAGCCAGTTACGGCAGAAAAAGCCACATCAACAATAGCTAACCCGGCCTCAGCTAAATCAGCTAAGCAAGAGCCAGCAGCTACAAAAAATACGACAGAAAAAAACAAACAAAAGGTAAGTAAGGTTGCAGCACTTGCGCTTCTTATTTCGTTAATTGTGGCCTCTGGTGTTGGATACGAGTTTTATCAAAAATTAAATGCTGGTAAGGCGCAAAACCTAGCCGTTAATGAGTTAAGCGAGCAAAATAAGTTACTCGTTCAAGAGCTGCAAGCACTTAAATCGGCGCAATCTAATTTGCAGCAAGCGCTGTTTAATAGTGAGAAAAAAGTAGCCGCAACCCTAAGTGAAAGTGCAGCTCAAAATCAGCAAGAACTAAAAGCAGCCCTGCAAAAAGCGCAGCAACAAGGCTCGTCTTTAAACCCACAAGAAGTAACCAGCTTACAGCGTATGGCTGAATTTAAACTATGGGCTGAAAAAGATTACCAAGGCACTAGTGCTGTTTTAAAGCGCTTAGATGCATTACTTAGCGAACACCCAGGAACAGTTGAAGTTCGCCAAGCTATTATGCAAGACATACAAACACTTGATAGCCTTAAACCTATAGCAACAGAGGCTATTTATTTACAGCTAAACAGTGCACTTAATAGCGTTGATAATTTAGTTTTTAATGCGGTTAACTTGCCAGAAGAAGCGGCTGCAATAGATGAAAATGCTTTAAGTGATGACGTGAGTGATTGGCAGCAAAACCTGAGTAATAGCTGGAATAAAATTGTGGATAGCTTTATTACTATTCGCCAGCACGAAGGTGTTTCCATTGAGCCATTACTTACAGATCAAGAGCGCCATTTAATTAATCAACGAATCAAGCTTAATATAACTCAGGCACAAGATGCACTTATGAGTAAGCAGGCGAGTATTTTCTTTAGCGCCTTAAGTGAAGCAAAACGTTTAGTTGGTGAGTACTTTAAGCAAGACGATGATGCAACCAAAACGGTACTTAAAGCGTTGTCTAAACTCGAAAAAGAGCAGCTTAATTTTAATCCAAAAATAACCTTAAATAGTACACAAAAGGTTAAGGAGTGGGCGCAATGATAGGGCTAATTATTTTAATTGTAGCTATTGTTGTTGTACTAGCGGTTACTCCATTTGTGCTAGATGAAAAAGGTTATGTACTTATTTCATTTAACAATACGACGATAGAAGGCACGATAGTATCGTTTTGTATAATGGCAGTCATTACCGCTGTTGTTTTATATTTAACATATAAGCTAATTCGCTACTTATTATCGATTTATCATAATACTAAACATGGCTTTTTTGCACGTAGCCAAGAGCGTAAACAAGCAGCGATTGAACAGGCGTTGTGGAGTGCTATTAACGATGACTATGAGCATGTAGAGCAGGCTCTATCGGGTAATAGCGTACCAGATAAGTTTGAAGATATACGCTTAGCATTACTTGCAAAAGCAGCGCTTGCTAATAATCAAGCAGATAAAGCACTTGAGCGTTTATTTGAAATAAGCCCAGAGCATCAATTAAAAGTAGCAAAGCTATGGTTGGCAAGTGGCGACAGTAGTGCGATTGAGTCACAAATGCGTATTAGCGCAGAAGCTAAAAAAGCCACCGCACTTGAGTTAAAACTTTATGCAGAAGTATTAGTACAGCAACAACACTTTAGTGCGCTGGAAGATTTTTTGCCGCGTTTATTACGCAAAAAAGCACTTACTGATGCACAGTGGACGCAGTTATTTAGTGCCTACTTTAATGCGTTAGATGCAGACAATCTGAGTGAAAAATATAAACAGCTTCCTAAAAAGCTGCAAGCTCATGCACACACTGCCTATTTAATGCAAATGGCGCAAGCAGGTCAACTGGCTGTTATTGAGGGTGACCTAATTAAAATGGTTAAACACAACGAACAGCATGCGCAACTGGCTAATATATTAAGTAAAGCGACGTCTGCTGATGCAGCTAAACTGCAAGTAAGCATTCAAGATCGTCTTAAAAAAGATGATTCAAATAATTCATTATTACTTGCATTGGCTTGCCTGGCTAACGCGCAAGGTGATTATGACTTAGCAGCTAGAATTTTTGATAAAGCACTGAATATGGAAAATAAAAAACAGTTTTCTGAACAAGCTGTTTTGAGTTATAAAAATAGTGCACAGGCAGAAAAGGCACTCGTTTTATATCAATAAATGACTACACTATAGCTACTTAGCATTTTTGTAGTTCAGGAGCACAAGCTTTGAGAAAGTTTTTAATATTAACCCTTAGTTTGGCTTGTGCTTATTTTTTTACTGGGTATTTTAGTAACTCACTTCTTGCTGTTGATGGCTATGCGGTCGCCTCTTGGCCGCCCTCAGGAATTGCTTTAGCGAGCTTTTTAATTTGGGGACGTAAGTCATTTATTGGCCTTATTATTGGTGCTTTTTGTACTAACTTAATTCACCTTGATAACGCAGTCGATATTCTTCACTTTAATGTTTTTTTACAGGCCATTTGCGTTACTTTAGCCTCTGTTTTACAGGCTTGGGTTGGCCGTCAAATTATAGTAAATGTTATAAAAGCGCCACTGGACCTATCTTCTTTAAAACACAGTATACAGAGCTTAATAGTTGCAGGACCAATATGCTGCGTTATTGCAGCAGGTGTAGGAACTAGCTTATTAGCATTGAATAATGTGATCCCTATGCATGCTATTTTTGATAGCTTTATAGCATGGTGGATTGGTGACAGTATCGGTGTACTTATATTTACTCCACTCATGCTCGCAGCCTTTAATTACACGCAAGTACGCCACCGTATGTTGGTAATTTTACCTTCACTATTAATTTATATACTGATCAGCGTTAGTTTTTATGGCGCTGCCAGTGTTAAAAAAGAAAAAGACATTCAAAAGCAAGAAGCCAAAATACTTACTGTGCAAAATGCTATAAGCCAAAAGCTCGACGGTATTACTGCTCACTTAGGATTACTAGCGGCATATTTTGCTAGTAGTGATGACGTTAATTTTAAAGAGTTTAAACAATTTACTTCAAAGCAGTTGGACTATAGCCAAGAAATTTTAGCATTTGAATGGATACCTTATGTACCAGCAAATAAGCTCGCAGATTTTGAAATACATGAAAATACAGCCACAGGAAAACCTTTATACATAAAAGAAAAATCACTTGATGGAGGTTGGCAACCTGCAGGTACTCGTAGTAATTACTTTCCTGTAAAATATGTATATCCCTTAAAAGATAATGAAGGTGTTTTAGGGTTTGATTTAGCTTCTAGTAAAGTAAGAGGTGCAGCGCTTAGCAAAGCGAAAGAGCTTAATGAACTTGCGCTAAGTGAGCCAATTAATTTAGTCCAAAATACAGCCGAACAGGGTGTACTCTTTTTATATCCAGTTTTTGGCGAGTTGTCTACCGAAGATGATTTTCAAGGTTTTGTAGCAGCGATTGTCAGCCCTAAACGCTTATCGCAAACACTATTATTTGATCACAACAACTCAATTTCAGCCAGTTTTTTTGATACAACGATACCAGGGAAAAAGCAGCCAATTTATATGGCTGACATAAATAATTCGCAAACGCTTTTTAAAGAGTATCAATTATTAATTGGCAAGCGCATGTGGCAGGTCGAGTTATACGAACCAATAGTTAGAACGTCTTGGCTAGTTTATTGGCTTGCACAAATAGTGGGTATGTTATTTGTGTGGTTACTGATTACATTTTTGATTTCGGTTACTGGTACAAATATACAAATTCGCGAACAAGTGGCTAAGCAAACACGTACTTTACGTAAAGAAAAACAAAAAGCAGATGAAGCGAGTCATATTAAGGGACAGTTTTTAGCGAATATGAGCCACGAAGTGCGTACCCCTATTAACGGCATAAAGGGGCTGCATTATTTAGCGCTACAGCAAAACGATTGGCAACAAGCTAGGAGCTACATAGAGCAAGCAGATGGTGCATTAGGTGTTTTACTGCGGGTATTAAACGATGTACTCGACTTTTCAAAAATGGAAGCAGGCAAGCTAGACTTAATGCAAGAGCCTATTAATGTAGCGAGTTTAGCGGATGAAATGCTTAATTTACTTCAGTTTGAAGCTGACATTAAATCAATAAAGTTAAGTCTCGATTTTGATAAAACATCAAATTTGGTCATTGATACCGATCCAATCCGCTTAAAACAAGTGCTGCTGAATCTGCTCAATAATGCGGTTAAATTTACAGGGGAAGGTGAGATCACTCTGAAAATTTGGCAGTCGAAAAAAATGACTTACTTTAGTATTAACGATACGGGTATTGGTATTAGTAGCGAAGCACAAAAACAATTGTTTAAACCATTTGCCCAAGCTGATAGCTCAACCTCACGTCAATATGGTGGCACGGGCTTAGGGTTAAGTATTTGCAGAAAGCTGGTTGAGTTAATGGGTGGTGCAATTGATTTAGTCAGTTATGAAGGTAAAGGTTCTACATTTACATTTAGTTTGCCGCTTATATCGCCTTTACCAAAGGCAGAGCAAATTCAACAGCAATACGACGAAATAGATGTAAGTACCTTATCATTCGTAAACTATAAGTTACTTTTAGTCGAAGATAACCCACTTAACCAGCATGTTGCCAGTGCAATTTTAAAAACAAAAGGGTGTATTGCCGACATTGCTAATGATGGTTTTGAAGCCATAGAAAAGCTAACCGAAAATAGCTACGATATTGTTTTGATGGATATTCAGATGCCAAAAATGGATGGACTCCAAGCAACAAAAGTAATTAGAAATGACTTAGGGTTAATTGATTTACCAATAATTGGCTTGTCGGCGAATGCCCATGACGATGACGTTAAAAAGGCATTAGCCTCTGGAATGAATAGTTATATTACCAAACCTATTGATGCAAATACGCTTTTTAAAACTCTTTGGCATTATTTATCAAATAAATAAGTAACGTTATTTTTTGCACAAAAAGCAGACATATGACCGCTTAAACTTAACGCAAACCATATAGACTTGAAAAATAACTATATCTGCGTATCATGCGCGCAAATTTAACTAAACTGGGTTGCTATTATGATCAATAGAAAATTACCTTTGCTAGATATTCACCGTCATTTAGATGGTAATGTACGTGCGCAAACCATATTAGAACTTGGTCGTCAGTTTAATATAGAGTTACCTGCAGATAACGTTGAGGCATTAATTCCTCATGTTCAAGTTATTGACCCTGAGCCAAACCTTATGGCTTTTTTACAAAAGTTAGATTGGGGTGTCACTGTACTTGGCGACTACGATGCGTGTAGACGCATAGCGATTGAAAACATTGAAGATGCACAAGCACAAGGCCTTGATTATGTAGAGCTTCGATTTAGCCCTTACTACATGGCACAAAGCCAAGGTTTACACCCAGAAGGGGTTGTAGAGGCGGTTGTTGATGGTATTAAATCAGCAACAAAGGATGCAAATATAAAAGCTAACTTGATTGGTATTTTATCGCGTACTTATGGCGTAAAAACATGTCAAAAAGAGCTTGATGCTTTACTCGCATTTAAAAATGATTTAGTCGCTGTTGATTTAGCCGGTGACGAAATTGGCTTTCCTGGTGAGTTGTTTGTAGAGCACTTTAAACAAGTACGAAATGCTTATTTAGCTTCGACTATTCATGCTGGAGAGGCACTCGGTGCTCCAAGTATTTGGCAAGCAATTAATGAGTTAGGTGCAAGCCGAATAGGGCATGGCGTTAAAGCTATTGAAGATCCAAAACTAATGGATTACTTACGCGATAACCGTATTGGTATTGAGTCGTGCTTAACAAGTAATATTCAAACCAGTACAGTAAACGATTTAGCTAAGCACCCACTTAAACAGTTTTTAGATCACGGTATTTTAGCGTGTATTAATACTGATGACCCTGCGGTTGAAGGCATTGAAATTGAGTACGAATATACCGTTGCAGCACCTAAAGCGGGCTTATCTCAAGCTGATATGGAAAAAGCCCAAAAAAATGCATTAGAAATAGCATTTTTAAGCGATGGCGATAAAAAAGAACTTTCAGCAATCGTTAGCGCACGTTAACTCTATTTAATACACATTAAAAATGCCGCTTTATAAGCGGCATTTTGTTATCTGCAATTTAGTGTGTTTGGCAGCTCATGTAATTATCGTAAAGTGCTTTAAGTACATCTGCTCGGCTGATCATGCCGATTACTTTAACACCCTCTACAACAGGGTAGTTTTTTGGTTTACCGGGCTGCATTTGCTCTGCAAGCTCAATAATATTGGTATCGCCGCTAACGGTCACTACCTTTGTTTGCATAAGTTGCGATACTTTAACCATCCCATCACAAAAATAACTGCTTTGCGTAAGTGGTTTTAATAGTTCTTGCTCAGATATAAATCCGACTAGGCATTTATCTTTATCAAATACTGGTGCGCCAAGTAGTTTAAATTTTTGTAGTTCTGCTATGGCTGTTGTCATTTCTGTATCTGGTGTGATATTTGGCAACTTGCGTTGCATAAAATCTTTTACTTTTGTATTTAGCATTTGGGTCTCTCCCGCTGATGTTCTATACAAAGTATGGTTTATAGATAGGGATTTAGGAAATTGTTTATGTTGATGAGATTGATAGGTTTTAACTATTAAGTATTTGTTGTTATATAAAATAAAAGCACCGATTAGGTGCCTTTATTCATAACTGAAAGTTAATTTCAATTATTTGATAAATGCGAATGCATCTGCGTACATGTTTTCACGAATTGCACCATGAGTAATAAAGTCATCACGGACAATACCTATCATGTCAAAACGACCGGCCATATAAATATCGTATGGTTCAAGTGATACAATATCTTGCATTACCGCTTTATGTACATAGCCAGTGTGACCTTGCCAATTAGCAGATGGATTTTCTACCACAGGGATAAACTCAAAGTTTTTGTGGCTATCGGCCCATGTTTGCATTTCTGTATGTGCGTATAAAGCTGACTCTTCTTTTACACCCCAGTAAAATAATACAGGACGGTCGCACTTAATTTCAGCTAAGTGATCAGCCATTGATTTTGCGTATGAAAAACCAGTGCCACCGGCAAGTAAAATAATAGGGCGCTCACATTGCAGGCGCAACTGTGAAATACCCAAGCCAGCTTCAATGTCTACTAACTGCCCAGTGGTATGCGCGTTTCGTAAATGTTCCAGCGATTGCATTGCATACGAATCGGCACCTGACGCGCCAATATGCAGTTCTATTGCATCGCACTGTGAAGGGCGACTAGCTATAGAAAAAGCACGTTTGTCTTTTTCGCCCAATACGAGTTGCATGTATTGGCCAGCTTCAAAGGTCACAGGTTGTTGTGGCTTTAAAATTACTTTGTGAACAAATTCTGTAAGTGGGCTGATAGCTACAACTTCAGCTTTTAATGTTTGCATTTTTTACCTTTTAGCAGCGCTTTAAACAGCAGATACGCAATCGAATGACTCGATTCTAGCATATCTGCAGGGTTATTTTATAGCCTGTTATGTACTTACATATAAACACTTAAAGAATATTAAGGCTTTCCCAAATATCATCTACGCGGTCTTTGGTGTCTTTATCCATAACAATAGGCTCGCCCCATTCGCGGGTGGTTTCGCCAGGCCATTTATTGGTGGCATCCATTCCCATTTTTGAACCCAGGCCAGAGACTGGCGATGCAAAATCGAGATAATCAATAGGTGTGTTTTCTATTAATGTTGTATCGCGAGCAGGATCCATTCGGGTTGTTATAGCCCAAATAACATCTTCCCAATCACGGGCATTAATATCGTCATCGCACACAATTACAAACTTGGTATACATAAACTGACGTAAGAACGACCAAACCCCCATCATCACGCGCTTGGCATGGCCAGGATATTGTTTTTTCATTGTTACAATCGCCATACGGTACGAGCACCCTTCAGGCGGCAGATAAAAGTCGACGATTTCAGGAAACTGCTTTTGTAATATCGGCACAAACACTTCATTAAGTGCTACACCTAAAATCGCAGGCTCATCAGGCGGTCGGCCAGTAAATGTGCTGTGATAAATAGGATCTTTACGATGCGTTAAGTGAGTGACCGTCATAACTGGAAAGTCATCTACTTCATTATAGTAACCAGTATGATCGCCATAAGGGCCTTCAGGTGCGATTTCACCTGGCATAATGTAACCTTCAAGTACTATTTCTGCACTGGCAGGGACTTGCAAGTCATTGGAAATAGATTTTACAACTTCGGTTCTGCTACCACGTAATAAACCAGCAAATGCATATTCGCTTAATGTGTCGGGTACAGGCGTTACTGCACCTAATATAGTAGCTGGATCGGCACCTAGTGCTACCGAGACAGGGTAAGGCTGTCCTGGGTTTTCTTTACACCATTCTTGAAAATCAAGCGCGCCACCACGATGCGACAACCAACGCATAATTATTTTATTTTTACCTAATAATTGCTGGCGATAAATGCCTAAATTTTGGCGCTTTTTATAAGGCCCTTTAGTAACTGTAAGGCCCCAAGTAATTAATGGCGCTGCATCACCTGGCCAACAATGTTGAATAGGTAATTTAGTTAAGTCTACATCATCACCTTCAAAAACTACTTGTTGGCAAGGCGCTTTTTTAACTTCTTTTGCAGGCATATTAAGCACTTGCTTAAAAATAGGTATAGCACCTAGAGCTTCTTTAATACCCTTTGGTGGATCAGGTTCTTTTAAAAAAGCGAGTAGCTTACCCACTTCGCGAAGCTCGCTAACATCTGTTTGGCCCATGCCCATTGCTACGCGTTTTGGTGTACCAAATAGGTTGGTAAGCACCGGCATATCGTAGCCTTTTGGATTTTCGAATAATAACGCAGGGCCTTTTGCACGCAATGTGCGATCAGATATTTCGGTCATTTCAAGATACGGGTCGATTTCTTGGGTGATACGTTTAAGTTCGCCTTTTTTTTCAAGCAAATCGATAAAATCACGTAGATCTTTATATTTCATTGTGGGCCGCTATTAAGCAAAAGAGTTGAAGTATTATACCCATTTCATGCAAGCCAAGTCATTACTTGCACTTAAAACTTAAAGCGCTCTACGGCACTTGTTAAGGAGTGTGCAAGTTGATTTACGTCTTCACTTTCGCTTGCTAGGGTTGTCGCGTTTTTGGCATTCAAGGTTGCTTGCTCTGTCACCTTGGCCATTATTTGTTGAATGTCGTTACTGTTAGTCAATTGCTCATGTGATGCATGAGCAATCTGCTCACTCATCTGATTAACAGACAACAATGTGCTTTTAATACGCTCTACGGCTTTATTTAGTTCAGTGCTGTTTTTAACACATTGCTTGGCTTGGTGTTGGCCATCGGTAATGTGTTCTTGAGTTGTTTGAGTGTGCTGTTGCAATGTTTGGATCATGGTGTTTATTTCGCTAGTCGAGGTCTGTGTACGTGCAGCTAATGATCGAACCTCATCAGCAACTACAGCAAACCCGCGTCCGTTTTCACCCGCTCGCGCTGCTTCAATTGCAGCATTGAGTGCCAATAAGTTGGTCTGCTCGGCAATGCTGCTAATTGTTTCAACAATGGCTTCAATAAGCTGAGTGTGTTGGGCTAGTTCCTCAGTGCTGCCTACTGCTTTATCAAGGCGCTGTAATAAAGTTTCTATACTTAGACTATTTTTATTAGCAATCTTGTTTACGTCATTGGCGAATTGCGATGCATTGGTTATTTCACTTGATGTTTTATCTGCTTGTTCATAAACCGCTTGTGAGTTGGTTAGCATATTTTGTGCAAGCGATGTTGCCTGCGTGCTTCGCTCCAACTGCTGTTGTGCAACAACCGTCATTTGCTGACCTTTTTCACTGGTTTTAATAGCGTTGCGGTCTAGTTCATGGGCGTCGCTACTAATTGCGCCAATTAACTGGGTAAGGTCTTCACTGAGTTTATTTATGTTATTTAGCAAAGTACCAAATTCATCTTTACTGCGCGGATGGCTTCGCTTTGATAAATCACCTGAGGCGATTCGGGCTAAATCGCGGTTTACTTTTTTTAGCGGTCTTAGCATTGCGCGAGTTGTAAAAATAGAGATAGCGATAATCAATATAATTAAAACAAGCGTAATAATTATTACAGAACGAATCCCTGTATTTATGGCGGCCTTTGCATTAGTTTGTAAGGCATTAAAGCGCTCATCAGCCAATTTATTAAGTTCAATAAGCTGACCTTCTGTTGTTATAAATTGCTGTTGAAAGTGTTCAAAATTTTGAGCCGCAGCAATAGTACTTTTGAGTACTTTATTTTGTTGGGCATAAATTCCTGTATCGTTGTTAAGTAACTCTCTTAATTGATTAAATTTAGTCGTTAAATTTTTAGCATTAAACGCATTATTAAAGGGTAGCGCTTGTTGCTCTAAATAGGTGAAATTAGGTTGGATGTTATCTAGTAGAAATAGAGTATCTTGCTGATGACTATTTAAATCATTGATACTTGTAGTTTGAGTAATGCTTTTTATATTATTGCTTAAGTTAAACAATAAATCATCTATACGGGTCGCTGTTCCAAACATCGCATTAAGTAGCGCCTGCTGTTTTGCAGGCACTTCTAAAAGTTCTATATCAAGTAAGTTAGAACTTAAATTGTAAAGTTGCTCGTTAAACGTTGCTGATAATTCTATAGTGGAATTTTGCGCTACAAACTTACTCTCTTTAGCGCTAAACATTGCGACACTTACTTTAGTCAGTTGCTCAAAGCCTTCGTTGGTACTGGCGAGTAAATTTTGCATTGTTATTTGTTGATTTAGTTGAGTGCTTAACGAATTGAGCATATCGCTAAATTGTTGTTGCTCAGCTTGCGCCTGTTTTTTATTTTGTTGAAGTAAATCAAGGTTTTCTTGGCTGTAAGCTAAGGCATTAAATTTGGTAATAGACAGTAATGATAGCCTTAAATCTTTACTGAACTGCTGTACCGGAACTGCTAATTTTTCGGTTCGGGTATTGTTAACGCTAATTTTGTTTAATGACCAATAAAAAAACACACTACTTGTTAGCACCAATAAACCAATGGCTGTAAAAGCTAAAATTATTTTATGTTTGATCGCAATTGAACGCATAACTTCATCACAATAATGGGTCTTTAATTATTGTAGCATTGCTGTAATTTATTGGTTAGTTTTGTATTAAACCTTGATGCACTGTCTTTTTTTACCAGCAATGATTAGCATGGCCTCATTTCCCTTACCCCAAAACAGTACCTCTTCACTTATATATTTATTCCCTGATGCACTTTTTTCGTGATTAAGTACATGCACTTTATTGTTAAAGATAAGTTCGGCTTCAGAATTATTAATAATATTGAGTTTTACGCTCTCATCATCGCATTGGTAAGCAGTACTGGTTTGTAAATCACTACATGCGGTTAAGCTTAGTAAAATAGCGACTAATGCTAAATATACTTTCATTTTTCCTCCCATCCTCTTTAAAAATAAGTTAAAACACAGGGCAAAATTTTAATCTAATGTAAGAATAACAAAGCAAAATTAACCGTTGGTGAAAGTAGCGCTTTACGTTATGTTTATAGCAATATTTTTTGAGCTCGGAAGCTTTATGGCAGGCACTAACCTTTTAACGTTATTAGACGATATAACCACTTTACTTGATGACATTGCGACAATGAGTAAGGTAGCAACAAAAAAAACAGCGGGTGTATTAGGCGATGACTTAGCGCTCAATGCACAGCAGGTTACAGGTGTTGCAGCAGAGCGTGAATTACCGGTTGTTTGGGCTGTGGCAAAGGGCTCATTTTTAAATAAAGCGATACTCGTACCCGCCGCTTTATTAATAAGCGTATGGCTGCCTTGGTTAATAACACCGCTTTTAATGATGGGTGGTTTGTTTTTATGTTTTGAGGGAGCTGAAAAAGTATTTGCTAAGTTTTTGCCTCATCACAATGAAGTGGTAGATGAAGATGAGAAATTAGATTTAGTTGAGTATGAAAAACAAAAAATAAAAGGAGCAATAAGAACCGACTTTATTCTTTCTGCCGAAATTATTGTGATTACTTTAGGTACTGTGGCAGGTGCTACATTGCTTAATCAAGCTTTAGTGCTTTGTGTTATCGCAATTATAATGACGATTGGCGTTTATGGCTTAGTGGCCGGTATTGTAAAACTGGATGATGCCGGGCTTTATTTACTCAACCAATCAAAGATAACAGCTAATAAATTTAAAGAATTACTTGGGAAAGGCTTACTCGCAGCAGCGCCTAGGTTGATGCAGTTTTTAGCATTTGCGGGCACCATTGCAATGTTTTTAGTAGGCGGCGGGATTTTAGTACATGGTGTTGAGTTACTGCATCATACTCAAGTCGATGTAACCAGCTATGCTCAATCTGTTGCTGGCGGCACAGGAGAAGTATTAGCGCCTCTATTGTTTGATGGTTTGCTAGGCGTGATTGCTGGCTTAGTTGTTGTGCTTATACATGTAGGTTATACAAAGTTATTTAAAAAATAGTTTATAGCTGGCGTACTTGTTGCGCCAGCTATATTTAAATTCACTCATTCACAGTTAGCTATTTTACAAAGCGATTCTAATTCAAATTGTGCTTTAGTATTTTTTTGCTCAATGGCCTTTTTATACCAATAAATAGCCTGTTGATAATTTTGAGCTACTCCCTGACCATCACGATACATTTGCGCTAAATTTAATTGCCCCCATTGAGAACCCGCTTCAGCAGCTAGCTTAAAGCTATTAAATGCTTCAAAAAACAACTTATCTTTAAAATAAATAATGCCTTGTTGATTGTTTTTATCGAGTTTTAAACCTTTATATAGTGGCTTAGGTTTGGGAGGAAACATCACAAACCCGCCATAAAGGCTGTTGGCATAAGGTCGCAGCACGTCATAAATAGCTTCGTCTTTATACAAACGCTTTACTTCATCACGAGGGAGAGTGATTGTTTTAGTGGAGAAGTAATTGTCTTGAATTAGTTGGCTGGTACGCATTGCCAAGGTAATACTATTATTACGTTTATAGCTGTAGTTGCTTATCTGAAAGGTAATAAACTGCTTATCAAAACTTAAAACTTGAGCAATTCTTAAATTGGTTAGGGTCCAGGGTTCGTGTGTAAATTTGTCGGCGTGTACTAAGTAGGTGTCATATATTTTAGGTGTATTCAAATAGCTTTGCTTTTGAGTCTCGGTATCAAGGTGTTGTTGATAAAAAAAAGAAACAATCCAAAGCAATAAAAATACGCCAATAAAGTATTTAGGTAGGCTTAGTTTTTCTATTAACGGTAGTTGCGGTATTTTAACAGGTTCGCTTTTTCCGCATTGATAGCACTCGCGTTTATAGCTTAATTTTAAGGCAAGCATAGGTAAAATGCTAAATCGTAAATAGCGGCTTTTATTTACTAAATGGTAGGCGTCGCTTTGGCAGTGAGGGCAGCGTGTTATTTGTGCAAAATGTGGAAATGATTCACTCGTGTTGAAAAGTAACATAAAGCACGCTCCTTGTTTAATTACCTAAAGGTAAAACAAGAAGCGTGTTAGTTAAAGCTACAAACTGTAAGTAAGTATGTCTGTTATTACTTATTTTGAGCTTTAGGCTTGATAGTGGTTTTTGCATCGGCAGCCATTAGAGCAAATACAGCATATGCAGCGGTATTTTGACGAAGCTTAGCAGGTGTCACTTTATCAAGCGTATCGTCAGCTGTATGGTGGTAATCAAAGTAATCTGTTCCATCTTGAGCAAGTTCAAAAATAGGCGCTGACGTTGCTGCTTTAAGTGGAATTAGATCGGGGCCACCATTCGCTTGGTTTTTACCAATGTGCTCAATATTTAACGGCGCAAGTTCTTTTGCTATAGCGCGAACTACAGGAAGTGACTCTGCGCTTACGTTCGATTCAAAAGCATATACAACATCGGCGCCAAAATCAGACTCAGCGGCTGCAACAATATTGCTTAGCTCGTTTTTATGCTCTGCAAAATAAGCTTTTGCACCCCAAAGACCTAGCTCTTCAGCTGCAAAAAGTACCACACGAATACTGCGCTTAGGACGTTTTACATCGCTAATATGTTTAGCGGCTGCCATTGTTAGTGCAACGCCTGCGCCGTCATCTAATGCGCCAGTCCCTAAGTCCCAAGAATCTAAATGCCCCCCAATTAATACATATTGCTCAGGGTTTTCGGTACCATTAAATTGGCCAATAACGTTATAACCAGTGCCTTCACCAAGGCTTTCGGTTTGCACATTAATATTTACCGATACGTCTTTATTTAAAGCGACTAAGCGTGCTATTTGATCTGCATCTGGGTTAGCAATTGTTACGTTAGGTATTTTTGTAACACCTTCTTTATAGTAACTACCACCGGTGTGTGCAAAGCGATGATGACCGGTACTAACAGAGCGCATCATGTAGGCAACAGCGCCTTTTTTAGACGCTTCTATAGCGCCTGTACCTCGTGCTTTTACAGCAGGTCCGTAACCATTCCCGTCTATGTCGCGGTTCATGCGGTAATTAATATATGCAATTTTACCTTTTAAACTGTTTGCCGGTGCGGCTTTTAATTCATCAAGTGTTTCGAATAATACAACCGGCGCTGTAATCCCATCTTTTGGCGTGCTTATACTGTTACCTAATGCAGTTAAGTGCAGTGGTTGCTCGCTTGGTGTTAGTATTTTTCCGCTTTCGCTATAACGGCGCCATTCAGGAAATGTCGCTTCTTCAAGCCATACTTTATCAAAACCAAGCTCATTAAATTTAGCTTTAGCCCATGCCACGGCTTTTTTATCGTTTTTAGTGCCGGGTAAGCGAGGGCCTACTTCAGTTGTTAATGACTCTAGTAATTTATAACTTAAATCACTATTTAGTGCAGAGGTGCGCACTTCGTCTACTTGTTGTAATTGCTTTTGGGTAAATTCGGCGCTGTTAGCGTTTGCAGCCATACTGCTAGTAAGCAGCAGTGCGGTAATTAATTTTTTCATTTTGGTAGGCCTTTTTAATAATTAGCGCTATTAGAGCATGTAACAAACATGATAAAAAATAGATGAGATGAATAGGCTTTGTAATAGGTTTAATGCTGTTAGGTATAAACGTTTAGATATAAAAAAAGCCCGCGTAAATGTACGCGGGCTATATTTTAACACTGTCATTTAAGGCATTTATTTAAAAGCTAAATTGCGCTGCTAAACGAAGATTTGTACCCTCGCCAACAGTTACATTACTCGTGCTGCCACCACCTAAATAGCTGTTATCAAATAAGTTTTTGATGTTAAGGCGTAAGTTAATATCGGTATTGCTTAAGTTAAACTTATAAGTGGCGCCTACATCAACACGTGTATATGCATCTTTAGTAATTGTATTATCGCTATCTGCAAAGCGCTCGCCTTCATAAAAAGCACCAGCGTTAAAAGCAATCGCATCATTTAGCTCATAACGAGTCCACAGAGATGCTGACCATTTAGGTGCGTCGGTTGGGCGTTTACCTTGCAGCTCCTCATTCGCTCTTTCATAGTTCGCATCTAAATACATCGCAGAGGCCATTACAAATAAACGATCTGTTGCAGCGCCTTGTGCTGCAACTTCAAAGCCTTTGTGGCGTTGTTCGCCAACCTGATTTGTCTCGGTTGTAACTGAGCCAATAGGAGCCTCAAGGTCTTCAGTGACCAGCGTTCCGTTTTTACTTATATCGAAAACGGCACCACTAAGCAGTAAACGGTCATCAAGCAGTTGCCACTTTATGCCAAGTTCTCTTTGTTCAGAGGTAACAGCATCTATTTCCATACCGAAGTTAATATCAGTTTCGTCGGTGATGGTCTCATTTTGTGGCTCAAAGCCTTCTGAGTAACTAGCGTATATAGTTGCAGAAGCATTTGGGTGATAAAGCACACCTACTTTTGGTACAAATGATTCGTTATTTTGGCCTTCACGCGTTTGCTTATCGTAACGGCCACCTAGCGATAATTGCCACTCTGGTGAGAACGAAATTAAGTCTTGGACGTAAATACCGTAGTAGTCGTATTCAGTTTCGCTTATTGTATCATCTGTTTTATAGCTTATTGATGGACGAGATGGCTCGTCTTGACCTGCTGAATAGTAAAGGTATTCTTCTTTAGGCAGTGCTGTGCGTAATTGCCCGTAGTAGTAATCAAGCGAGTTAGCGCCTACTAATAACTGGTGTTGAATGCCCGCGGTTTCAAACTCACCAATAAAATCAATAAATGCAGTTTTAAATTGCCAATCATCAAAGCGATCGTAAGGGCGAGATTCATAGCTGTCACCTTCAGCAAAGCCATTAGGCATGCGAGGTGCTGACTCAAAGCGTTGGCGTTCAAATGTTTGTTCGTTATAGCCAAGTTTTACTTGCCAGTTATCGGTTAAAAATACCTCTAGGTCTACACCTAGGTTTTCTACGGTAATATCGGTGAACGCCCAAGACATATCACGGATTGTTTTATCATCACCAATTACATTGGCATTATCGTCTATCCATGCGCCAGTATCTAAACCTGCTTCGTCGTCCGTGCGGTCGTAATGCACACGTACTAATGCGTTATCGCTAATATCGTAATCTACAACTAATGCACCTAAAAAGCGGTCGCGTTCACGATTTTCACCATTTTGGTATTCACGCCAGTAGTCAACGTCTTGCTTTACTAAAATACCACGAGCACGTAAATCTTCAGATTCAGTTAATGCGCCTGCAGCATCTACCATAAAGCGAGTTGAACCATGCTGATCTACATCGGCACTGGCATTAAATAGTGTTTGTGCTGTAGGTTTTTTAGTTACCATGTTAACCAAGCCACCCGGGCCTGACTGACCATATAAAATGCTTGATGGACCTTTAATTACTTCAACTTGTTGCAAAATTTCGATGGGTTGTTGATAGTGTGACCAATGTTGATGCCCGTCGCGTAAATAACCCGTAGATGAGCTTAGCTCAAACCCACGTAAGTTAAATACCTCACGATTTCGTTGTTGTGAGCCTGCAGTTAAGCTTGCGTCATTTGTGAGTACTTCGCCAAGGGTAGTGGCAAGTTGCTCACTAATAATAGTGTCGGTTATTACGGTTACAGATTGTGCGGTTTCAAGTAATGAAGCTGATGTTCTCATTGCGCCATTAGCGTTATCTACTTTGTAATCGTTAAAGTAGCTACCTTTTACTTCTATACGCTCAAGGTCAGTAGTGTTTGCGTATGTGTTTGTTGTAATGCTTGCTAATAGTGCTATGTAAAGAGAATTCAGTTTCATTGTTTGCTTCCAGCAGTGATATGTAAAAAACAATCGCGATCTTAATGCAAACTACTATCATTTTCAACACCTTTTGTTAACGTGCTTTATTATGTGTTTGTTAATGGTTGCTAATTACGAATTCTGCTATTATTAGCAGCATATTTAGTGGGGCTTTCCCCCACGTTATTTTTATTGCTATGGAACTTACTGTGACTTCAACTGCTTTTTCATCTTTGGCTTTACCAGCTGGACTCGTTGATAATTTATCAACACTTGGTTATGCGCATATGACACCTGTACAAGCGCAAAGTTTACCGCCTGTACTTGCTGGTAAAGACATCATTGCTCAGGCAAAAACCGGTTCAGGTAAAACTGCTGCGTTTAGCTTGGGTGTGTTAGCTAAATTAAACGTAAAACGCTTTCGTATTCAATCTTTAGTCTTGTGTCCTACTCGTGAGCTTGCCGAGCAGGTTGCGGTTGAAATGCGTAAATTAGCGCGCGGTATCCATAACATTAAAATATTAACGTTATGTGGCGGTGTATCAATTGGTCCACAAATAGGCTCACTTGAACATGGCGCGCATATTATTGTTGGCACACCTGGGCGTGTTGATGACCATATTCGTAAAGGTACTTTACGTTTAGATGATGTTGAAACATTGGTACTTGATGAAGCCGATCAAATGCTTGATATGGGTTTTCAAGATACACTTGATGCAATTATTGAGCGTATCCCACAAAATCGTCAAACATTGTTATTTAGTGCAACATTCCCAAGAGCTATTGAAGCAATTGCTAAGCGTGTACTTAAAAATCCAGAAATGGTTAAAGTAGAAGAAGAGCAAGCCAAAAGCACAATTAAGCAGTACTTCTACAAAATGGATAATAATAAGCAGCGCTACCCAACGCTAAAATTATTATTACTTAAATTTACACCACAAAGCTGTGTTGTGTTTTGTAATACTAAAGTAGAAACACAACAAGTGTGTGACGATTTAGCTGATGAAGGCTTTAGTGCTGTTTCGCTACACGGTGATTTAGAACAGCGCGATCGTGAACGTACGTTAATTCACTTTTCAAATAAAAGTGCTTCAATACTTGTTGCAACCGATGTTGCTGCACGTGGTTTAGATATTGACGACATGGATATGGTGATTAACTACCATTTAGCACATGACACGCAAACACATGTGCATCGTGTTGGTCGTACAGGTCGCGCTGGTAAAAAGGGCATTGCATGTTCTATTTACGGTGAAGCAGAAGCGTTTAAAATTGCTCAAATAGGCGAACATTACGAACGTGATATTACTCCAGAGCAAATGCCACCATTTAATTTATTAGACAAGCCACCGTACCGCCCTGAAATGGTTACTTTGATGATTGATTCAGGTAAAAAACAAAAAGTACGTGCAGGTGATATTTTAGGTGCTTTAACGGGTAAAGATGGGGTTGCAGGTCGTCAGGTGGGTAAAATTAACGTACTTGATAACGTAGCGTTTGTTGCTGTTGAGCGTAACTCATTAAAACCTGCGCTTCGTAAATTAACCGAAGGCAATATTAAAGGGCGTAAAATACGCGCACGCCGCCTTACTCGTTAATTTAAACTTCTAAATTAATAGATTAACGAGCAGCTACCTTTAGCTGCTCGTATTGTATTTTTATTTTTTTAAACTCAACTTCACAGCCATTTGGTTTATCTGGGTGCACTTGTAATGCAAGTTGTCTCCAGCGCTTTTGAACATTTTTAAGAGTGAAATTTTCAGGTAACTTCCATTCTAAAGCCAACGCTTTAAATTCATTTTCATTTAAAGCCTGTTGTGGTGATATCGTTTTTAACTGACGCCAAAAGCTATTTAAAAGCTCATCAATATGCTCTTCACTGGTATCGTAATTATGCCAATCTAAATAATAATCTCGCAAATTTTCGCTTGTTGTTACTAAACTATTATCTCCTTTTTCTAAAAGCTCGATATGCAGAGCTGAAATGAGTAAACTCTGAGGGCGTAATTGTGCCTGCAGTTGGTACAGTGCATTCATAATTAAAAAGTTACGTTTAAATAAATCACGTTCAGGACTTTTATCGAGAGTTGTCATAGCGCTGCGATTTTTCAGTTCTGCTGCTAAAGTATGAACTTGCCAAACCTGCTCTGTTAGTATTAGCTCAAAAATCTCATCAATCAGTGGGTTAAGCATTGTTTAGGCCCTAGTAGTTGGTGTATCTTCAATAAAGATTACGCTGATATAAGTAACGGTTTGAAGGATTAAAATTATGCTGGGCAAGTTAAAATGCCTCTTATTTACTATATGCTGTTTGCTAATAGCTCCTAGCTATGCCCAAAGTAATGATTCGTTATTTGAGCAATTCAAAAGCGAAGTGCAGTGGGAGCCTAAATTACAATTAGCAAACACGCTACTTAATAATAAAAACATCTCTAAAAAAGAGCGTGTTGCTGTTTATTCTGCATTGGGTAATAGTGCGTTATCGGCTGATAATTTTAAAGAGTCTTTACACTTTTTTGAATTACTAGAACAATACACTTCAGATACTTTCTTCCCTGATGAGTACTTTCGTGCAATTAAAATGCAAGGTGTGGTGCTTTTTTATCAAGGCTTATTTCAAAAAGCAATTATTGAATACACTCGAACTCTTGCATTAGCTGAAAAAAATGAACAACTACTAGAGCAAGCTAACTTATTAAATAACATTGGCTTAGCTTATTTTAATATGAATAAATTAGGTTTGACGTTAGAGTTTTATTTGAAAGCTAAAGCTATTTATGAAGAGCATGGCAGTGAGCAAGATAAAACCGATATATTGCTTAATATAGCAGGCGTTTATATTCGTTTATCAAGATACGATAGTGCGTTTGGTCTTTATCAAGAGGTGCTTAAAGTTTATCAGCGATTAGATGATAAAAGCGGTATTGCGCAGGTATATAATAATATGGGTGTAGCTCATATGGAGAGTAACCAATTTGACTTAGCACTGCATTATTATCAGTTAGCGCTGCGTTATTATATTTCCGCTAGTGATTACAATAAGTTATCTACGCAATATACTAATTTGGCGAATACTAATTTAGTATTAAAAAAAGTGGATGAAGCATATGAACAAGCTAAATTAGGTGAGTATTATGCGCTCAAAATAGATAATCATAATTTAGAGCTCAATGCGCTACATGCGTTGGCTAAAATTCAGTTTGTTAAGGGTAACTTTGAAGAGGCACAAGTAAATTTAGATAGAGCTATTTCACTTGCCCATGAATATGGCAGTGAGCGAATAATTAGGGAGGGTTTAGGGACTAAAGCGCTTCTGGAAGCGAGTAAAGGCGATTATTCAAGTGCAATGGCTCTGCAGCAAAAATATATTAGTGAGCAACGAAAACTTAGAAGTTCGTCAATTATTAACGCGTTAGCGGTACTTCAGCATCAATTTAAGGCAACGCAATTAAATCAAGAAATAGAAAAGCTTAAACAAGATCACCGTGTGCAAGAGCTAAAAATGTCACAGCGTTCTCAGCTTACTTTGTTCTCTTTTTTATTATTGCTTTTAGTTGTAGTAACCGGTATTGCACTTTATCGTCGTGGTGCAGAAAAACGCGCTAAGCAGCAGTTAACAGAACAAGTTACGCAACGTACTGCCGAGTTACAGGCGATTGCACATGAGCTGAGAGAAGCGAATGATGTTAAAAGTCAGTTTTTGGCTAACATTAGTCATGAAATTCGCACCCCTCTTACGGCTATATTAGGTCAAACAGATGCCCTAATTAATGAATTATATGAGCCTGAATCACTTAAAGATGAGTTAAGAGTCATTCAGCGACACAGCGACCACTTAAAAAGCCTGATAAACGACGTACTCGATTTAAGTAAAATTGAAGCTAATAGATTAGAGTTAAATATTTCGTGCTTTGATATTGTCGAGCTCGTAAATGACGTACATGCAATGTTTATTACCCAAGCAAAAGCAAAAAATCTGCACCTTATTTTAGATAATCAAGTGGGTAATGAGTTTTACACTAAGCTCGACTTAATTCGTGTAAAGCAGATTATTATAAACTTATGTTCAAATGCTATTAAGTTTACACACTCTGGGCAAGTCATCATTGCTTTAAATAAAACTGAGCAAGGACTGGTTATTATTGTAAAAGATACAGGCATCGGTATGAGCTCTAAGCAGCTGAAGCTTATTTTTGAATGCTTTAGCCAGGCCGATAACAGTATAAGTCGTCGCTTTGGTGGTACGGGGCTAGGGCTTAGTTTATCGCAGCAGCTTGCGTCTATGATGGGCGGTTACATAAGTGTGCAAAGTGAATATAAAAAAGGCAGTCAGTTTTCGTTCTTCTTGCCATGTGCTGAGGTAGATAAATCGCAAAGTGTAGTTACAGTACAAAGTGCTCCTAAGGCAAATAAGCAATTAGCGGGACGTGTTGTACTTGCGGAAGATCATCCTGATAATCGTAGGTTAATAAGTCGCTATTTACGCTCAATGGGACTCGAGGTTATTGCTGTTGAAAATGGTGAGCAAGCGGTAGAACAGTGCTTAAAAGAATATCCAGATTTGGTATTGCTCGATATTCAAATGCCAGTGATGGATGGGCGTTCTGCTTTTCAGCTATTAAAACAATGTGGTTTTGAGCGACCTATTTTTGCTTTAACGGCAAATGCTATGAGTCATGAGGTGGATGGTTATTTAGAGTTAGGGTTTACTGGTTACTTAGGTAAACCGATAGACAAAGAGTCATTTTATAAAGCGCTTTCTAGTCACCTACATAATACAGAAGATCAGCCAACTACAAAGCAAAATGAAGTTGATATGAGCGATCTTGTAATTAGTTTCAAGCAGAGCTTTGCTTTGGAGAGTGAAACGATTACGCAGCATTTTATAAGCGAAGATTTAGATGCGTTACAAAAAGATAGCCATCGCATTTTAGGGGCTGCACAAATGTTTGGTTTGGATGAAATTGCGCAATCGGCTAAATATTTAGACAGAGCACTTCTACGCAGAAGCCAAAAAAGCAGTGCAAATGACTTTAAAGCGCTCGTTGATACGCTGCAGGGTGTACTTAAAAAGTATAATGAAAGTTAAACTGTATTTATTCCAGACACAAAAAAAGCGCCTAAGGCGCTTTTTTATTCAATTAAAACGCTTTTATTGGCGTCTCATCGAATCAAAAAATTCATCATTGGTTTTGCTCATCGATAGTTTATCGATTAAGAATTCCATTGCATCAATTTCTGACATGTCATGAACAATTTTACGTAAAATCCAAAGCTTTTGAAGTTCATCTGGTTTTGTTAGTAATTCTTCACGACGAGTACCTGAGCGGTTAAAGTCGATAGCTGGGAATACACGTCTCTCCGCAATTTTACGGTTAAGGTGAAGTTCCATGTTACCAGTACCTTTAAACTCTTCGTAGATAACTTCATCCATTTTAGAGCCAGTATCGATAAGAGCTGTAGCTATGATTGTTAAGCTACCACCTTCCTCAACGTTACGTGCAGCACCAAAGAAGCGCTTAGGTTTATGTAATGCGTTAGCGTCAACACCACCAGTAAGTACTTTACCTGATGAAGGAATAACGGTGTTATAAGCACGTGCTAAACGAGTGATTGAATCTAATAAGATAACAACATCTTTTTTATGTTCAACTAGGCGTTTTGCTTTTTCGATAACCATTTCGGCAACTTGTACGTGACGAGAAGCTGGTTCATCGAACGTTGATGCAATAACTTCACCTTTAACTAGGCGTTGCATCTCTGTTACTTCTTCCGGACGTTCATCAATAAGTAAAACCATTAATGTTACATCAGGATGGTTGTGCGTAATTGATTGTGCAATATTTTGAAGTAGCATTGTTTTACCCGCTTTTGGCGGAGCTACTAACAAACCACGTTGGCCGCGGCCAATAGGAGATGCTAAATCAAGTACACGGGCTGTAATATCTTCTTTACTGCCGTTACCACGTTCCATACGAAAACGTTCGTTTGCATGTAATGGGGTAAGGTTTTCAAAAAGAATTTTAGTTCGAGAGTTTTCAGGTTTATCAAAGTTAACTTCATTTACTTTAAGTAAAGCAAAGTAACGTTCACCGTCTTTAGGTGGACGAATAAGACCTGAAATTGAATCGCCAGTACGCATGCTGAAACGGCGAATTTGGCTAGGTGAAACATAAATGTCATCTGGGCCAGCTAAGTAAGAGGCTTCTGATGATCTTAAGAAGCCGAAACCATCTTGTAAAATCTCTAATACACCGCCGCCGAAGATATTCTCTCCGCCTTTGGCATGGGATTTAAGAATGGCAAAAATGATATCTTGCTTTCTTAAGCGGGCTACGTTTTCGAGCCCCATGGACTCAGCTAAGTCTACAAGCTCTTTAATGGACTTGTCTTTTAATTCGCGTAAATGCATATTGGTGGGTTCTTTATTACAGTTGTCATACTCAAAATCGCTTTGATCGTTGAGTGAGGTTTGTTGAATATAACTAAGGATTAGTTGGCTTTATAAACTAGCAGTTCACTGGCAAAGCGTCCAGTCTTTATACAAAATAAATTTAAAAAAGGGCAAAAAGCCCTTTTTATTGTTCTAGCTTACAGTTAGATGTTGTTTTCTAAAAACTCGATAAGTTGAGTTTTTGAAAGAGCACCTACTTTCGTTGCAGCTACTTGGCCATCTTTAAAAAGAAGTAAAGTAGGGATACCACGAATACCAAATTTTGGCGGTGTGCCAGCATTTTGGTCAATGTTTAATTTAGCAACAGTCACACGGCTGTCGTATTCATCAGCAACTTCGTGAAGAATAGGGGCGATCATTTTACAAGGTCCACACCATTCAGCCCAGAAATCTACTAGTACTGGTTTGTCAGATTGTAATACGTCAGCTTCAAAGCTATCGTCAGTAATTTGGATTATTTTCTCGCTCATTGCGCTCTCCGATTTAGTTAGGCGAAATATTTAGTGCGTATTTAAACACTCTTGTTTCTTATTGCAAGTTTAAACGTTATGCTTAAACGCTATGACTAAGACACATTTAACCGATAAAAAGTTTTCAGACTTTGCTATCGCACCGGAAGTGGTTGCCGGTTTAACCGAGAATGGGTTTGAATATTGCACACCTATTCAAGCAAGATGCCTACCTTTTATTTGTGATGGACGCGATATCGCGGGCCAAGCTCAAACAGGTACAGGCAAAACGTTGGCGTTTTTAACTGCCACGTGCCATCGGTTATTACAATCTAGCAAAGCACCTAGTAAACATCCAAGAGCCCTGATCATGGCCCCTACTCGGGAGCTTGCGATTCAGATACACAAAGATGCTAAAATTTTAGCGCCGCACTGTAATCTTAACTTAGGTTTAGTATATGGTGGCGAAGATTACGAAAAACAACGTGCACAACTAGAAAAAGGCGTTGATATTTTAATTGGTACTACAGGTCGTCTAATTGATCTGTATAAGCAAGGCTGTTACACCCTTAATGAAATTGAGGTAGTCGTGCTTGACGAAGCTGATCGTATGTTCGATTTAGGTTTTATCAAAGATATTCGCTATATGTTCGATCGTATGCCAGATACATCAAAGCGTTTAAACTTATTATTTTCTGCCACATTATCGTATCGCGTACAAGAATTAGCTTTTGAGCACATGACAAACCCAGAACATGTTCAAATTGAACCTGACGTTAAAACGGGTAAACGTATTCAAGAAGAGCTATTTCATCCTTCGCAAGAAGATAAAATTAAGCTGTTGCTAACCTTAATTGAAGAAGAATGGCCAGAGAAAGCAATCGTGTTTGCAAATACTAAGCACAGTTGTGAAACAGTATATGCTTGGCTTAAGTCAGACGGCCATCGTGTAGGTATGCTTACTGGTGATGTTAACCAGAAAAAACGCCAAACTATACTAGCGCAATTCAGTAAAGGCGACTTAGACTTTTTAGTTGCGACTGATGTTGCAGCGCGTGGTCTTCATATTCCAGAAGTAAGTCATGTATTTAATTTTGATTTACCTGACGATTGTGAAGATTATGTCCACCGTATTGGTCGTACTGGCCGTGCTGGTGCATCAGGCCACGCAATTAGTTTTGCATGTGAGCAATATGCATATAACCTGCATGAAATTGAAGAATATATAGAGCACAGCATTCCTTTATCACATTATGATAAAACGGCATTGCTAGATGATTTAACTCAGCCTATTATTCAAAGAAAGCGCAACTATTCAACAGGTCCACGTAACCGTAGTAATAACAGCGGACGTCGCCCAAATAATAGTTACCAAAAAGGACGGTCGTAAACGACCGTTTGTATAAGTAGTAGTAACTAGAGGTTTTTGAACGGTGGGGCAACTTAAACCGCAAAAAAATGTGTACGCAGTTATTGATTTGGGCTCAAATAGCTTTCATATGCTTATAGCCAAATCAATTGCTGGCGGTCTACAAACAATTGGACGTGTTAAACGCAAAGTCCGATTAGCCGCAGGGCTTGATAAAGATAACGTATTGAGCACTGAAGCAATGCAGCGAGGCTGGGAATGCCTTGCCCTTTTTGCTGAGCGTCTACAAGATATCCCAGATAAAAACATCACCATAGTAGCAACAGCCACCTTACGGCTAGCCACTAACGCCGAAGTATTCAAAAATCATGCAGAAAAGATTCTTGGCCATAACATTAATGTTATTAGCGGAGAATTAGAAGCGCGTACAATTTATAAAGGTGTTGCTCATACTTCATCTTGTACTGGCAAACAGCTTGTTATTGATATTGGTGGTGCAAGTACCGAAGTTGTAATTGGTAAAGCATTTGATGCCTTACATTACAAAAGCCTCAATATGGGGTGTGTTACCTATCTTGAACGCTATTTCAAAGACTGCCAATTAAGTAAGAGTAACTTTAACGCAGCCATAAAAGCAGCTCGTACAGTCATTGATGAAATTTCGCCAGAATATAAAACAGCGGGATGGCAAATTGCATCTGGTGCTTCTGGCACAGTGCAAGCAATTCAAGAAATTATGGTCGCTCAAAATCTTGACGATTTACTTACGCTTGAAAAGCTCAACACTATAAAAGAGCAAGCAATTGCATTTAGCACTATTGCAGCGCTAGACCTTCCTGGATTAAGTGAAGACCGTCGACTGGTATTTGTATCAGGGCTCGCAATCTTAATCGCACTATTTGAATCTCTTGAAATAGAAAAAATGGGATTGGCGGGTGGAGCACTGCGTGAAGGTGTTTTATATAGCATGGTTCCGGAGTTTCATAATAACGACATTCGTAAACGCACAGTTGATGGGTTTATGAGTCGTTATCACGTTGATCAAAAACAAGCGTGTCGGGTTTCAAGCTTAGCTATGCAGTTAGCGGTAAGTATTGATAAAGATTGGCCAATTGAAAGTTTAAATGGGTTACCACTATTAAAAGCGGTAGCGCAGCTTCATGAGATTGGATTACTAATAGAATATAAGCAGTACCATAAACACACCGCTTATATTTTGGAAAATACCGATATGCCTGGTTTTTCACAGTCAGAGCATAAATTAATAGTAGCGGTAGCAGATGCGCATCGTTCTGATTTTCCAAAAGGCTGTTTTAATTCACTCGGCGTAAATAGTCTATTAGCGCAATATATAGTGAGATTACTACGGATAGCAGTCATCTTATCAATGCGCAGACAAGATGATGTACTGCCTATGTTTGAGTTAACTGCTAAAAATGAAGTGTTAGACCTTAAGTTTGAAAGTAACTGGTTAAAAGATCATCCATTAATGGCCAGCGAGCTACAACAAGAGTCTAAACAGCAAGGTAAACTTGGGTGGAAGCTCATAGTAAACTAATTAAAAAGGCCCATCAGGGCCTTTTTAGTGTTTAAAGTAACCATTTCGATGAAAATATGTGCGAACAGCACATTATTTCAAGTTTTCTTCAAAAAAGGGTTGATCTGTTTTCGGATCTCCCTATAATGCGACCCCACTGAGACGGGAAACGCCAACGCATAGCGAGGCACGAACAACTCAGAGAGTTAAATAAGACTTCGGTTTTAAATTATCTAAAAAAGAAAGTTTAAAACTAAGTGTTGACTCGAAAAATAAAGGGTGTATTATTCGCATCCCTTGAGGCGCTAAAGCGACTCAAAACGTTCTTTAACAATATAAAGCAATCATCTGTGTGGGCACTCGTACAGATTGAGTTCTAACAGCCAACCTACTTACTCTTTATGGGTAATTAGCGAGGCAAACAAATTTAGAGTCTCAATTGAAAACTGAGTGACCAACAGAATAGTTATTTCGGTAATTATTCGGCACAGTCAATTCAATATCGAAAGATATTAA
>NZ_WTLA01000014.1:0-103930 GCF_011378845.1 Pseudoalteromonas sp. Z9A4 | reverse complement strand
ACCAATGACTAAGCATAAAAATACCCTCATAATCAAAAGATGATAAGGGTATTGTGAAGCAACCAAAAGATCGGTCAACCGATCAAAAAATACCTTAACTGATCGGTGTTAGCTTTATAGCGGCTTTTTATTCTCTGTATTTTCATGCAGTTCGATTTTTGGTGCACTCATACCTTTGAGTAACCGACCAAATATATCAGCGCCAGTAATAATGCGCTTCACATCACTCCACACTAACACCACGTCGTGATCAATGGCCCCATCAAACGATTTATCTAAAGAATGACTAGCCCGTATTTTTAAAATAACTTCACTCAGGCGCATCGCTTCATCAGCAACAATAATAGGTCTGTGACAATAATGATAAGGGTCGAACGTATCTGGTTCAAACAAGGCTGAACGTAAAAAGCCGTCAGCATCTACCACTAATAAAGGCCAACCGTCTTCATTGGTAATGATCACCCAGTTATAACCTGACTTATGTAGTTTTCGTAAAAACTCATTATCAGTCGTTAATGTAAGGTCTGGGAAAATAGGCAAATCAAGCTTAGTAGGCAAAGCAATAATAGAGTCTGGATCAATTACCTCACCCTCTTTGGTTACGCTTATTTCATCTAAGCTAAAAAAGTTAAGCGCGCCTATTCCCTCAACGTGCTGAACATCAGCCTCTTCTGCTTCTATATGTTTGCGAATAATACCTCTGAGCTCACTTTCAGCAAAGTACGTAATCCCCTCTTTACCTAACCATGCATCGAGAATTAAGGCCGTTGGCTTAGCAACTATATAAAACAGAATCTGATAAAACTTAATTAACGGCGAAAGTAGGCTCGCCATTTTTAGCGCATTACGCGAAAAATAAGCCTGCGGTGTTATTTCACCAATAATAGTAATTGCGATAGTTGAGAATAAAAACGAACTTGCGCCCATTAATACCGAATCAGAAAGTAGTGTAAGTAGTACGTTAATACCTACGTTGCCCCACAAAATAGTCGATAATAAAAAGTTAGAGTCGTTTCGAAGAGCCATCACTTTTATGGCCGCCTCGTTCCCTTTTGCACTTTCCATTTCGAGCTGAAGCCTACTTAGTGAAAAAAACGCTAAGTTTAAGCCCGAAAATATTGCTGATTGTGAAATACACAAAGCAATTGCACACCAAATCATGACTTCAAAGGTCATTGTATTTTCCTGTTAAAAATGCCTATAAAAGCAATAAACTGCCTAAACCTAAAAAGGTAACAAACCCAACAATATCGGTAACGGTAGTTAAAATTACCGAGCCAGATAACGCAGGATCAATTTTCATTTTGTCTAAAATAGACGGAATAACAACACCCGCTAGTGACGCAGCGACTAAATTCAATAATATGGCTACCGTAATCGTAATACTGAGCATTAAATCGTTAAACCATAAGAAGGTAAGCAGACCTATTACAAACGCCCATACCAAGCCATTTACAGCGCCAACACGTAGCTCTTTTTTAAGTAACGCATTGCGGTTTGAATCTGTAACCTGTCCGAGCGCTAAACCACGCACAATAACGGTTAATGTTTGACTACCTGCGATCCCGCCCATAGAAGCAACCACTGGCATTAATACAGCTAGTGCTACAACCTGTTCTATAGTTGCGCCAAATAAACCGATGAACCAGGACGCTAAAAAGGCAGTAGCTAAGTTAATACCTAACCATATACCACGGTTTTTAGCACTTTTTCGCACACTTGCGAACAGATCTTCGTCTTCACGTAAACCACCGGCTTTAGCGGCAGCTTCATCAGCAATTTCTTGACGTAATTCATAGGCTGAGGCAATGGTTAATCGCCCAAGTAATTTATTATCAGCATTTACCACTGGCAATGCCATTTTTTCACTGTGGATCACCACTTCTGCCGCTTCATATAAATCATCATCAGCATGGAGCGATGAAAAGTCATGATTTGCCAATGTCATTAAGTTATCGGTGTCGCTGGCTTTTATTAAATCATTTACCGCAACCTCACCTATTAAGCTGCCCTTACGGCTTACTAAATAAATAACCTCACTGTATTGCGGTAAACCTTTATGTAGCAATTTTTTAGCGCCACCGGCAGTTAGCTTCTCTGATACTTTTAAAAAGTCAAAACCTAACCAGTGACCAAGTTGTTCTGGCGGGTATTGCTGCGCTAAATCATATTGTTTGGTTTGCGCTTCATCGAGTTGCTTTTTTGCATACTCAACAAATCGCTCTGGTATAACTTCTTCAAGTTCCAGTAACTCTTCTACATTAACTTCATCAAGAAGCTTAAAAGCCTCGGTGTCTTCTAGTGTTTGCAGTAACCACAGGCAGCTGTCTTCACTTAAATTAACAAAAATTTCGTGTTGCGTGTCTTCGTCAAGTAACTGCCAAATTTCAAGTCGTTGTTCTTTTGGTATTGCCTCAAAAAGTAATGACAGGTGCTCTGTAGAAAGCGTTAACTGCGCATCTGCTAATAATTTATTTTTACGTTCTGTTGTATCGCATTGCAGTAAATCATTTATGAGTTGTGGAAGTTGGTCTACCGGATACTCAATCATCTTAAAACCTTAAATTTAAAAGCGTACATTACTCACAGTTTACTTGAACAATAAAAAATTGCAGAAAAAACGTGAACTTATTAAGCATGCGCAGGCTATTTTTGCGCATTGTATGGGCAAACTAAATGCAGTACTAATATTTATTTTAAAAAATTAAAAAAACAGTAAAAGGAATTATTTTTAAGGGATTAAACGACAAGTAAGCAAACCAAAGGGATTACTTATAATAAAAAAATCCCATATTAGCCAGGCTAATATGGGCAAAATCACACAATGAATTAGGTGTTTTTAAATTACGGTTTGTGCTTTAAATTAAAGTCTATCGGTAATATTTCGTACTAAGTCAGAATCTACAAATTGAGTAATAAGTGCAGCGCCCCACGCATAGCCACGCTGTATTGGGTAACCTTTAAAAATCCAGCGTTTACGCACGTGATTAAAGCGCTCTAAATAGTCTTGCTTTTTTTGAGGCAGAGGTTGCTCGCCCAATTTATTCCATGCTTTATATACACCTGACATGTCAGATCCTCGCATAAAGCGTTGCAACCAGCGCGGAAAACGTGAAAAGCTAATAGTTGACTGAAAATCAATAAAATAAGGTTTACCGTCTGCGCCACATAAAATGTTACCCATATTACGCAAGTCTAAATGCACGATGCCTTTACGATGCATTTTTGCTACTTGACGCTCAAGCTCGCTAAAAAAGCTTACTGGTAGTGTTTTATCTTCATGAATTAAAGCACGCAGTGGCGTGCCTTCAATATAGTTATAAGCTACGGCTATCGGCGATAGTCTACAAAAGCGGTTCGCGACTGCATCAAGCTCAGCTAAACGGCTCAATCCTTTATATTCTTGATTCACCGACATACGAGCAAACGTTTTGCGAATAAGCCACGGGCTTTGGCTAAAATCTTTAACAATCAAATCAAATTCATTATCTTTATATCGATACACAATCGCGTTAGCAAAACGTCCCTTATGGACAACACTTAAGTGATGTTGCATAAAAGTATGTTCTGGATATTGCTGCTGTAATTGTACTAACAAATTATTTTCAATCATAACAAACCTAACAAGATGATAACTTTAATTGCCTAGGCAACTATATTATCAAAGTTAGATTCTACGCACAATCAGATCAACTAATTAGCACGCTAACTTTCTGTTGAAACAGTATCACTATTTTATTGATAATCTATTTGTGGGGGGAATTTCGGGTAATGTATCTAGATTATTTATAGCTTTAAATAATAAGTCTATTATTTGATTTTTTTCTGGCTCTGAAAAACCATTTAATGCTTGAGCATAGACTTCGTTTACTACAGGCATTATTTCTGGACAAAGAGCTTTACCCTTTTCACTTAAACACAAAATAGTTGAGCGCTTATCAAGCTCACATTGCGTTTTAATAATGAGTCCTTTTTCTTCAAGTCGGTTTAGTAAGCGGCTCATAGCGCCACGATCATAAACCATATACTCACAAAGTCCTGCAAGCGTATTAACCGACTCTCTCGCAAGTAGTACTACCACAATATATTGCGCTGAGGTTAAGTCCATAGGAAGTAACTTGGCATCAACATGAATGGCTAATCTCGAGCGTAAAAAAGACACTAAACGCCCCAAGTCTTGCTCTGGCGCTAACTCTTCTCGAGTACAACGTTTAATTGATGGCATGTTTTGCATGGTTATTCCACTGTATAGGTATATTTGCATGCTGATAGACCTTAACACATACAAAAAATTCAATAATTTTTATAAAAACTAAGCGGCTAAAACTAAGCCACAAAAATAAAGCCGCTATTAGCGGCTTTTACTGTAAAGTTTTAAACTTTGTTAAATTTTAAACTGGCCAACGAGTTGTCCTAAGTTTTCACCACGCGCAGCTAAATGCTGGCCTACCGAAGAGGTAGTTTTGCTTGAAATAGTTAGTTCATTAACGATTTCTTGAATGGCAAATACATTACGGTTTATTTCTTCTGTAACGCTACTTTGCTCCAGCGCCGCTGTCGCAATTTGCGTACTCATGTCGTTAATTGATCTAACTGAGGTTGTTACCGCACCTAAACTTTCTGAAATAGCACGAGACGATTCTACTGAGCGATTACAACTATTCTGACTCGCTTGCATTGCGGCTACAGCATCCGATACTAAATTATGTAACTCACTCAACATTTCACTAATCTCTAATGTGCTAACTTGAGTACGACTTGCTAAGCTTCTTACCTCATCAGCAACAACAGCAAACCCTCGCCCTTGCTCACCTGCTCGTGCAGCTTCTATTGCAGCATTAAGTGCAAGTAAATTTGTTTGCTCGGCAATTCCACCAATTACGCTTAGTACACTATTAATCTTTTTAGATTGATCACTGAGTGAATCAACTTGTTCTGCGGCTAGGTTTATCTCGCCCATTAGGTTAGACACCTCACTGAGTGAAATATCAACACACTCTTGAGCTTTAGCAACTTCTTGCGTTGCCGCTTGGGTTGACTCTGCCACTTGGTTCGTATTTTGAGCCACCTCATGAGAAGTAGCCGACATTTCGGTAATAGCCGTCGCAACAAGGTCTGTTTCATGATTGTGATTAAGTAGCTTGTCTTCAATTAATCGTGTTTGTGTATTTATATCACTAGAGGCTGTTTTTACATCGTGTGTTACATCAACCACATTAGCAATAATGCCATGTAACTTACTTACAAACATATTAAATGCTTCGCCAAGTTGGCCTATTTCATCGTTAGTATCAATATCTAAACGTTTAGTTAAATCGCCCTCACCTTTGGCAATATCGTCAAGGCTTTGCGCCATACGCTGTATTGGTTTTACCATTGTATTTGCGGCAATTAACGCACATATAATAGTTAACACAACCCAAAATAAAGCAATTAGCAATAAGGTCACTACCTTATCATTCATGTGCTCTTGCATTGCTGTTTGATATTTAAGTAGTTCTGCGTCTATATCATCCATATATGCGCCAGTACCAATCATCCAGTTTGTACCTGGGATCATTGCTGCATAGCCCATTTTTTCAACTAAGCCTGTGGTATTTGGTTTTTGGAAATGATAGTTAAAAGCGCCACCGCCTTTTCTAGCTTGATCTAATAAGCCCACTATTATTTTTTTACCGTTAGGGTCAGTCATCCCTATTTTGTTTTGCCCTTCAATAGCATCACCTAATAATGCATGAAAAACACTAACGCCATTTGTGTCGTATATAAAAAAGTAACCACCTTGACCAAATGTTAAATCTCTCAGGGCATTTTTAGCATCTTGCTCAGAGCCATTTGCTATTTGATAGCGCACAATTTTACTGGCAATTTCTACCTCGGTGCTTAGCAACGTTTGTTTGTCACTTATTAGTTTAGTTTGAAATGCTTCAAAATTTTGTTGCTGATTTTTATTCTCTAAATAATAAGAACTCAGCATCAAGCTAATCAAAAGTAGCATTAAGGGCAATATAGCTAATAACAACAGTTTGTTTTTCAAGCTTAAATTACTCATTATTTCTCCGGGGTATGTATATAGCAACAATAGCTAAAAACCGACAAAATAATTTATTTTTAGGTTAATTCGCTAGAAATTAAATTACGATTGTTTACATTATTTAATTAATACTTAAATGTAAACAAAATGGGCGGAGCCAAATTCAGATTATGGCTAATTAACGAATATTATAGCTATAAGAGAGGTATTTTGACACTAAAAAAACTGAGACCTTCGTCTTAATTAATGTATGAACTCCCCTCCTTTTGGAGTTGATTTTAAAGTATTTAGTTTTTTATTAATCTGAATTTAATTTGATTACGTATATAAATGGTTGGTTAACTTATATTATAATGAGTCAGCGCATCGCCCGTGTTAGTATGGGTTTTAAGTTCACGTTGACAATTCGCGCACAAAACCTCCCGTTAACACGTAACAACTATGCATCTCTAGTTATTAACAGCTAGAATTAAATCGGAACACATCACTTTGAGTCACAGTTATAATCTAATAAAAATGAATTATTAATGAAATATATTTTATACCTTGCACTTTTAGTATCTGCTCATGTATCTGCAGCGCCTGTGAATAATAGTATTGCATTTTACTATTCATCCCCTATGCCTTTAGCCGAAATGACTTTTTATTCCCGCGTGGTAGTCCAGCCCGAACTCGTCACCGAGCACGAACTTAATTGGTTTAAACAGCGTAATATCGCCGTTTATGCTTATTTAAGTGTTGGTGAGTCGTTTAATCAAAGTGAGTCATCACTTAGCATAAACCCCAACTGGAATAGCCACATTGCGGATTTAACATCTGCACATTGGCAACAATATATTGCAAACAGCGCTGCGGCATTAAAAGCACGTGGCTTTAGCGGCTTATTTTTAGATACCCTTGATAGCTATCAGCTATTAGATACTACACACAGTAAACCCGATCAACAAGCTGGGTTAGTCACCATAATAAGCTCACTATCTGAGACTTTTGATAAGCACCTTATCCTCAACCGGGGCTTTGAATTATTGCCTAAACTCTCTAATTTAGCCAAAGACTTAGTTGCTGAGGGTTTGTATAGCCACTTTAATCCAACCGACAATAGCTATAAGCTGACCAACAAAAACGACCAAGATTGGCTAAGCGCACAATTAAAAACAGCAAAAGACTTAGGCCTCAACGTCCAAGTTATTGATTATGCAAAACCCGATAATCGCCTAGCTATGGCGCAAAATATTATAGACGCAGGTTTTAATCCATGGGTAACCGATGGTCACCTACAAACATGGGGAACATCATCAATTACACCAGTGCCTAGGCGCATTTTGATCCCTTATAACAGCAATGTAAAACCACTCATTTACACTACAGTACATTTAAAACTTGCAACTATGATTGAGTATTTAGGGTATATACCTGATTACATAGATATGGCAAAGCGAGATTTACCTCTGGTTGACCCTAGCTTACATGCAGGTATTATCTCATGGACATCAAGTGACGCGTTTTACACGCCAACGCTTACCAATTGGCTTGAAGCTAATTTAGGTGTTGTGCCAGAGCTTATTTTGGGCGAATTACCACAAACAACCAAGCTACTTTCAAACTTGGGCATCGAATCATTAAACACGCCAACTGAAGGCCCTTATAAATTAGATAACTTTATACCTTGGCTTAAAGGCGAAGCAACAACGCCTCCTCCAATTGTTAAACCATACATGCTTAAATTAGCTGCTGATGCCACCCCTCTAATTACAATAAAATCAGCTGATAACACAATAGTTGTACAAGCAGCTAAAACTAAATATGGTGCAGTCGTAGTTGCTCCTTGGCTAATTGATACATTTCCGATGGAAGGCAGTAAATGGGTTATTGATCCACGTACACTACTAACTCAGGCTATGGGACTACCGCCTATATTAGTGCCAGATACAACCACCGAAAGTGGCAGGCGAATGCTTACGCTGCATATAGATGGAGATGGATTTACAAGTGTTGCACATTACGAAGGTAAGCCTTATTCAGCGGAAGTGATTCGAGATGAAATAATTAAACGCTATAAACTGCCTTTGACGTCATCTGTGATCCAAGCAGACATTGAAGAAGGCGGTATTCACTCTAAACAAAGTGCCAAACTTGAAGGCATTGCACGTAGTATTTTTAACCTACCTTACGTAGAAGTTGCTTCGCATACTTATAGTCACCCCTATTTTTGGACAGCACTGTCTGGGCGAAAAAAAATAGATGAGGATGACACCGATTACGGTTTTCATCTAGATGTACCTGGCTACAACACTATCAGCTTTAAAAAAGAAATTACAGATTCAATAAAGTACATTGATGAAAAGCTCACACCTAAAAATAAAAAAACAGTGATGATACTTTGGTCTGGTGATGCAACACCCGGTCCTAAAGCACTTGAACTTGCTCGTGATGCAGGCGTGTTAAATGTCAACGGTGGTAACACTGATGTAAATGCCGATAATCCTAGCCTTACACATATATCACCTATTGGCCGACCTGAGCGCGATTTGCTGTATCAAATTTATGCCCCCATATTAAATGAAAATGTTTACACAAACCTATGGCATGGCCCTTATTACGGCTTTAGACGCTTAACTGAAACATTCGAAATAACAGAAAAACCATATAGGTTAAAGCCTTACACTATTTATTATCACTTTTACTCAGGCGAAGTTCTTGCGGGTTTAGACGCTCTTAAACACAACATAGATTATGTTTTAGCAAGACCAAATACACCTGTGCACTTAAGCCATTATGCAAAAGTAGCAAAAGATTTTTACTTTTCTGCACTTGCAAAAAACAATAATAATGAATGGTTATTTAGCTCAAAATACATTCGTACTCTGCGAATACCTACCGATTTTGATGTGCCAAACATAGCTCAAAGTGAAGGTGTATCGGGTGTAACTGAAAAAGGTGACTACATACATATTATAAATAACATAGCTCGCCTTAGCTTTGATCACAGCCAAAATAGTAAAAAACCTTATTTAGCGTCTGCAAATGTTGTTATTAATAACTGGCAAGTTAACGGACCTGTTAGTTTTAAAGCGTGGGTGCCCGCTTCACTTGATTTAATGAATGCACGCTCTTGCGAATTTGTATCTAATTTGGGTGAGCACTTTAAAGGTGTAACACGCGCTAATGTGACACACTTTAATCTGCCAAAGGGTCAATTTTATGGTTATCTTAACTGCAATGGAGTCGCTCGATAATGAATGCTAAAAAGCGCCCTCAGTTAATTTCTGTAAAAACAATATTAACAATATTAGCTGTAAGTTGTTTTGCACTTTATGCATTATTTCCTCACACCTTATTTTTTGAAGATGATGAACTTTCACAAGATTATACCTTTGAAAAATCGTACCTTAATGCAGCGCTCAACACAGAGCCCGACAACGAAAAGCTACGCGCAAAATTGGTTGAGCTACATATAGGGCTTAGTGAGTATTCACAAGCTACTAACGAACTTGAAAAACTACCTAGAGGTGAGCGCAAAGCGACGCTTGAAATAAAGCTGCTTTACTCATTATGGCTAGCAAGCGGGGCTAATATTGACGACCGCTTTGAAGAGCTATCTTTAAAAATAGGTGTCCATAAGAATTGGAACGAACAAATACTAACTATTGCAAAAGCCGTTGGGTTAAACGCAAAAGTTGCTCAGTATTATCAAAAAAACAAACAGCCACTCCTTGCAGCCGATTACTGGTTAAGCGCAGGCGAACCAAATAAAGCACTCGATATTTATAAAGCAAACATAAATGCTGGCATTGCAGTCAAAGCGATTGAAACTGCACTTGGGGCAAATAATCCGATACAAGCTTACGCCTGGTGGAAAACCTATGGTGATCAAGCCAATGTTAAACGCACCCTTTATTTAGCTAACTTAGCTGGCAACACAGAGGATGCAGCTCAAGCAATTGAAAACTTATTAAAGAGCGATCCAAATAACACCGACTACTTAACAAAAGCCATGCACCTGCGTTTAGCCAATGGAAATGCAAAAGGGGCTGAGCAATTACTCGCCAAGTTATTACTACAAACTCCAAATGACAAAGAGCTACGCTTATTAAATTGGAAAATAAAGCGCTGGCAGAACAAGCCTAAAGAAGCGCTTAAAGAGTTTAAATGGCTAATGTCGAACAGAGCTGTAACCCCAGCGATGCTTACTGACAGTGTTAATGACGCTGCGGCATTGTATTTATACCAAGACGCCAACGATATATATGCATACAAAGCACAAAACCGACAATTAAAAGGCAACGGCTTTGCTAAATGGATGCAAACAAACGAATTTATAGGCAATACAAAACAAGAACTTAATAATATTGACCGTTTTGAACAAATAAATGGTAAGAGTGCATTATCGCAATATTGGAAAGCGAAAGTACTTCACGACACGGGTAATTTAAAAGCATTAAGAGCTTTATGGCCTACATATAAAGGCCCTAAAAGTGAAGAAGACTTACTTTGGATAGCACGTGCTTTTTGGCTAGAAGATGACTTTGCTACAGCTATGCAAGTATTAAAAAGTAAGCAACAAAGTGCTGATGATGAGTTTTGGAGCGCCAATGTAGACATGGCTATGCGAGTTAAGGACAAAGCTCACGAATTGTATTCATTAGAACAACTACAAAAAATAAGCCCTTTAAGCGTAGGCGACATGCTGCATTACCAACAATTACGCTTTGAAGACAGACCTCAAGAGCTTCTTGATTATTTATGGAAAAGTGAATCGCAGACTGACCGTCAACTGATTCAAATTGCATTATTAAGCACACAAGTAAATGACGCTAAATCGGTTGCACGCATTCACGCTGAACTTGATAAGCAACGCTATAATAAAGCCCTCTACCCTGCTTGGTTAATTCTTTCAAATTGGTATCAAAATCAAAGTGATTTAAATTCGGCTTATACCACCCTAAACCGCGCAGCTAAATTAAGTGAATACGACCCTGATGTTGTGCTTGCACAAGGTTGGTTAGCACTGCAAATGCACGACACCGTAATGATCAGCCGTATTTTAACTCTCTATTCGGACAGCGATCCTACCTATGCGTGGACGCAGCTCTTAGCTAGCCTATCTATTCACGAAAAGTCATATAACAGTGCCTACTTTTATTTGCGTAAACTAGCTGTTGCAGATCCAAGTGACTTAACAACACTGGTTAACTTAGCCGATGTAATGAAACAGCTTGGTTATTATGCGAATGCTGCCGAGCTAAATCACTATTTATTGCAGCATTTACCTAAAGATAAATACGCATATAGAGGCCTAATGTACCGCTGGGCAGGTGCTATGGCGGTTCCTCATTTAATGCAGTTAAATACCATGAATGAGCTTGCGCCCGACACTATTGGTGAACCTCAAGCAAACTGGTGGTTAGCACGCCGAGCTGCACAAAAGTTAGAACCTTGGCAAAAACTACAACTTTATATGACCAACGGCGAATTCAATAAAGCGAAACAACTAATAGCCGAAGGCTCACTAAGCAAATTAGATGAGCTCAACGCCCTACTCTATTTGAAGCAGCCATACGCAACAATGCAGCGTTGGTATGAAGAGCTGACTGGTGAGCTTGACGAATCACAATTGAGTTTACTCAGAAATGCACGAACATCCTACTTTAGAGCGCTTGAAATTAACCTATCGCCAGAGGCTGGTTTAAACAGCAGCCAGTACGATGTTAACGTTTATTTCCCTTACGCTAGTGGGCAATGGAAATTAAGTTTAAGTAATCAGCAAAACCTTAATAACAACGGATTGCTGTTTGCGATAGAAGATAAAATGACCTTTGGTCGTTGGTATTTTGATGCAAAAATAGATTCTCACCAAGGCAGCTTAGTTAGCCGCCAAGGTCTTAGTCTTGATTCTCGTTATCAATGGGATTCTCGTACTCAGGTGGGTTTAAAACTTGAATATAATGTTGAAAACCGCCAATCAGAAATATTACTTAGTTATGCTCAGCTAGATAAAGCCACAGCCTATGTTAACTACAACATTGATAACAGACAAAATGTGCAGCTTTCAGCAGCAGCGATGTCTTTTTCTCGAAGAGACGATGGTAGCTCACTCATTAATGGCCAAGAATATAACGCACGTTATCAGTACAGCATTTTAAAAGACCGCCCAATTTGGAACGCTTACTTTAGTACCCAATGGCAAGACTTTGAGCGCGTAAATGCACTTATCAATACCCCAAGCACTAACCCTTTGGCTATAGATATTCAGCCATTTAGACGTATTGCTTTAGGGTCTTCTTTTGCATCTACGGGATCGCTAGAACCGCCATATTTAGGTACAAGCCCGTCATGGTTATTTGATATAAGCACTGGGTATCAAACGGTTACTGAAGATATTGATGTGTCGGTATCAAGCGGTGCTGGCTGGTCTATTTTAGGCGATGATTTATTTAAATTACAGCTGGGTTACCAAAGTAGTAATAAAGTGGGTAACTCAGATACACAATTACAATTAGGTTATTACGTACATTTTTAATGTTAGGAGAGAGTATGTTTCGTTTAATTATACCGTGTTTGGTATTACTATTATCAGCATGTACCACCAGCAGAGTTGCTGATGATGTAGAGCTTAGCCCTTCAAAAATTGTGGCATTAATGCCACTTGTTAATCATGCTCAAACACCGCTTGCTGGTGAACGTGCTGAAGATATTTTAGCCAGTATTTGGCAACAAAATAAATTGCCAACTCTTATACGCGCACCTCGCGTAAACACAAAAGAGCTTCCACCACTGGACGATCAATACCGTTTAGACAATGCTATGCAATGGTTAAGCACTCAACAAGCTGACTATGTACTAACAGGCAGCATTGAAGAGTGGCGCTACAAAGCAGGCCTTGATGGCGAACCCGTTGTTGCACTTACATTATCACTCACTGAAAATGGACAAACAACACCGATTTGGACGGGTACTATTGCTAAAAGTGGTTGGGGCCGCGATAGCATTGCAGCAACAGCACAAGATGTGATTGCCGATTTAATTTCTTATATAGAGGTTAGTGAGTGAAAACACATTTCCTTAGACCAAGAGACGTTCCTGAGCTACAAATATGGGCTGAGGTATTTATATTTACCGCGCTTGCTTTAGGGCTGCCTGTATTATTTAACGCAGAGGACCCATTTTGGACTGAGGGAGGGTTTTCGTGGCCTGTACTTGGCCCACTTTTAGTTTCTCTACGTTATGGCTTTTCAAAAGGCTTTATTAGTATTTTATGTTTGCTTGTTGGCCAACTTTTTTTACTTCAAGCAAATATTTTATCATCGCAAAGCGACTTTAATATTAACGCCATGATTGGCTACATTATTGTAATTATGATCACTGGCGAGTTTAGAGATGTGTGGGAGCGTACTAATCAACAGCAAAGTATTCAGCTTGAGTACGTAACCGACCGCCTTGAAACCTTTACTCGTCAATATCATTTAATTAATTCATCTCACGATAGAATTGAGCAAATGCTAGCTGGCCATACGTTAAGTTTGCGTGAATCGCTACAAGCAGTAAGAACCTCTATCGGGCTATTAAAAGAAAGAAGGCTTGATAGCGCAGCGCAAAAAATAATCGACCTATTCGTTGAATATGGTTTATTAGAAAGAGCGGGTTTATATAAAGTTGAAAAAGACACTGTTTTAGAGCCACCACTTGCCTCTATTGGCCAAATGGGTCAAATAGCTGAAAATGATCCTCTTATATTAGCGATGATTGAAGAAAAAGAATTAGTATCAGTAAAAGACGCAAAAACTGCGTTAGGTATAAGTAAATACCATATGGCAATCCCACTTATCGACGTAAATAATACAATTTATGGCGCTATTTTAGTTGAAAGAGTACAATTTTTTGCGCTTAAAAATACCACTCTTACACTACTTGCTGTTATGGCTGGGCATATTGGCGACCTACTGCGCCATGAAATAACAAACCCAGTAATGACTTATGAAGAGTCTCCATACTTTATTCGCCAAGTTAAACGCGCTAATAAAGAAGCTAAACGATACAACATTCCATCGCAGCTGCTAAAAATAAAAGCCAATAATATTACTGATAAATCGACTCAACTTATGAGTTATTTAAGTGAAGCACGCCGTGGTTTAGACATTTATTTGTATGATAATCAAAATCAGGTATTACTGCTATTAATGCCATTAGCTGATGAACTTGAAAAAGCAGGCTTTATTGCCCGAATGAACACTTGGTGTAAAGAGCGTACGGGTAGCACTTTAGCTGAGCTTGATATTGTTATTGAGCAACAACTTGCACTACCAATAAGCTCAGATGACATAAAGAGATTGGTTTCACTTTCATGATTATAATTATTGTAGCGGCTATTTTAGGGTGTATTTGCCAGTACTTTGCACTAATAGAAGTACTGGAAACACCTAATTGGTTTTTAGCTATATTATTGCATGCTATTGCTAGCATCCTTTTTGCTATTGTTAGTTATGTTTTTATACCTAAAGAATACAAAACGACTCCTTATAGCTCTTTGCTACTCATGTTTTTATTATTGTTTACATTACCAGTACTTGGAATTATAGGTGTTGTAGTAGCGCTTACGTTTGCTCTTTGTAAACCTCTCAAAAACGACGAGATAGAAATAGAAGAGCATAAAATACCTGAGCTTCCTTTTGAAGCCAGAGCAATATCAGCAAACCCGACCTATTCTATTGGCGGACTTAAAGCAATTTTGAAGCACGCGAGTGAACCAAATAAACGTTTAAGTGCTGTAATGGCAGCTCGTCACATGAGTGACTCACAAGCTATTCCTATTTTAAAGCTAGCACTTAAAGATTTAGAAGATGATATTCGACTACTCGCCTACTCAACCCTTGATGGTAAAGAAACCAAACTCAACGAAAAAATCAGTTTGTATCAGCAAGAAATAGCCGTTACGACTAAGCAGCCCAAATTGAGCCATTTACAAAAACAGCTAGCCGAACTGTATTGGGAACTAAGCTACTTAGGCTTAGCCCAAGGTGCACTGCGTAAATACGTTTTAGAAAAGGCAGAAGCACTTGCAGAGCAAAGTATTGAGCACGTAAAAACACCTGCAACCTTTATATTTTTAGGCCGAATATCTTTAGCCTTAGACAAATACGAAATAGCCCATGAGTACTTACTCAAAGCAACTGAATTTGGTATGGCAAGGCGTCATGTTCTCCCTTATAAAGCCGAAGTTGCCTTTTGTATGAACAAGTTTGACGACTGTAAACGCTACTTAAAAGAACTCCCAGAACAACCTAAAGGCAGTGAATTACGTCATTTGCAGGAGTATTGGCATGAGTAATAAAGATGCAGACATTTTACTGCTTTTGGAAGGTACCTACCCTTACGTACGTGGTGGTGTATCTAGTTGGGTTCATCAAATAATTGAAGGGTTACCTCATTATAACTTTGAGCTTGTTTTTATAGGTGGAGCACCAGAGCATTATGGCGAGATTCAATATACTTTACCTGAAAACGTTACCAAGCTGCATGTTCATTATTTAGTGGAAAATGACACTTCTGAAATAAAAGCCAAGCATGGGGTTAAATATAAAAAAGAGCTCTTTGATTTCTGGCAACAACTACAAAATTATTTTAGAGATTGTAACGAGCCTATCCCGACTGAATTGTTAAAATTTGCATTTGAAACTTTGGCTAAAAAAGACGGTATTAACGAAGCCGACTTTTTATATAGTGAATCATCGTGGCAAGTGCTCACTAATTACTATTCAACTTTTTGTGATGAATCCTCTTTTATTGACTTTTTTTGGTCATACCGCAATTTATATAAACCGCTATTTAAAATAGCCGAAATTGCACGTGGACTTCCAAAAGTTAAACTTATTCACTCAATATCTACCGGGTATGCTGGTATTTTAGGATCTGGTGCCAGTGTAATAAGCGATACTCCCTTTTTGTTGACCGAACATGGTATTTACACCAAAGAAAGAAAAATAGATCTTATTCAAGCCAGTTGGATCAAAGAGTCTGAGCAAAGCCTAGGTAAAAACTTAAATACCGAGATGGGCTTTATTCGCCGTATGTGGATCAGCTTTTTTGAGCAAATCGGCCGAACAACATATCAAGAAGCAGATAAGATCATTTCGCTATACGACGGTAACAGGCAGCGCCAAATAAAAGATGGTGCAGCGCCAGAAAAAGCATTTGTTGTACCTAATGGTATTAAAACAGTGCGCTTTATTGAAGCGCTTGAGCAGCGTCCAAAACAGATACCACCGGTTGTTGGATTAATTGGACGTGTAGTGCCTATAAAAGATATTAAAACCTTTATACGTGCGATTAAAGAAGCGCAATCGATATTACCAGAGATAGAAGGCTGGATCATCGGCCCTTATGAAGAAGATCCGCAATATTACAAAGAGTGTGAACTACTCGTAGGCAGCCTTGATTTACAAAACAGTGTTAAGTTTTTAGGTATGCAAGATATTACCAAAATTTTGCCTAAGCTCGGAATTGTTGCTTTAACCTCGATTTCCGAAGCGCAGCCTTTAGTACTTTTAGAAGCAATGGCGGCCGGTGTGCCTGTACTTGCTAGTGATGTTGGCTCGTGCCGCGAAATAATCGAAGGCGGAACCGATGAAGATAAAGCATTAGGTAAAGCCGGTGAAGTTGTCTCAATTGCTTCACCTAGCGAAACAGCACAACAAATATCAAACATACTAACAAATGAGCAAGCTTGGCTTGAGTATCAAAAAAGTGGTTTAGACCGCGTACAAAAATTTTATGACGAGAGCCACATGTTTGCCCGCTACGATAAACTTTATAAGGATACAATGGCATGGCCGGAATAGGTTTTGAGATACGAAAAATTCTCAAAAAAAATACCCTGCTCTCAGTTTTTGAAGCATACGGCTACGCAGGTTTAATAGGCTCAGGCCCCTGGCTGCTCTCTATTGTAGCGTTAATGCTAATTGGTATTTTAAGTTTAGGAATTGTATTACCTAAAGTACTTATTATTCAATTTTTAACGCTTGTTACCTACATGATGGCAGCCTCACTTATTTTAACGGGTGGCTTGCAGTTATTACTAACTCGGTTTATTGCCGATTTGTTTTTTCAAAAAGAAGAGGCAAAAGTACTCCCTAATTTACTTGGTGCGCAACTTGTAACAACAATAGCTGCGTTATTGGTGGGCTTAGCTGTATGGCCTATGCTCCCTATACCCGTTGTTACTAAGATTATAATTTTAGGTGCCTTTGTAAGCTTATGTAATCAGTGGCTTGGTGCTATTTTTCTATCAGGTATGAAAGAATACCGGTTAATTTTAATTACCATGCTAAGTGGTTACGCCTTTATGGTATTGCTTGCATATTTATTAAGAGACTGGCAGTTAGACGGCTTATTTTTTGCGTTTTTTGCTGGCGAAGCACTGCTCTTTTTTAGCTTTTTATTTATGATTATTCGCCGCTACCCAGGTGAAAAACTTATAAGCTTTGACTTTTTAAGCAATAAAAAAGTGTATTACAGCCTATTCTTTTGTGGTCTGTTTTATAACATTGGTGTATGGGCTGATAAAATCATTTTTTGGTATTCTCCAAGCACATCAATTCAAATTATTGGCACATTAAGAGCCAGCCCAATTTATGACTTACCTATATTTTTGGCTTATTTGTCTATTATTCCCGGTATGGCAGTATTTTTAGTAAAAATGGAAACCGACTTTGTAGAAGAGTACGACCGTTTTTACACCGCTATTCGTGGTGGCTCATCTCTTGAAGAGATCTACATATTAAAAGACAGTATGATCCAAACTGCGCGTGCCGGTTTATACGATATATTTAAAATTCAGGGTATTACCGTTGCCTGCTTATTATTATGGGGTGAGCAGATACTTACCTTTATTGGCATTGATCCAAACTATAAAACGCTTTTATTTATTGATGTAGTCGGTGTAGGGGTACAAGTTATATTTTTATCTATTTTAAATATTTTGTTTTATTTAGATAAACGCTCAACAGTGCTATTTTTAGCGGGGTTATTTCTAGTAATCAATGTTGTTTTAACTTTGTTATCAATTGCTTTTGGACCGCAGTTTTATGGCTATGGCTTTGCATTAGCGACTATTATTACCTCGGTAGTAGGATTATTTTGGCTTTCAAAACAATTTGAAGATTTAGAATACGAAACGTTTATGCTGCAATAGCATAATATAAAAACTTAGCATAAAGGCTGTAAGCTACAGCCTTTATCGTTACGTTAAAAACTCTAATAAACCGCGCTCAAACCGACTAAGATACTTTGTTTTACGGGGTAATTTAAAATTGTCGCGCCAATGAGTTTGTTCTGATTCATTTTTCTTACAAAGCTCAATAACATCAGGGTGAATATAAGAATTACGCGCTATTGTTGGCGTATTCCCAAGCTTTGAAGACACTTCATCAAGCATTGTTTTTAATGTAATAGCGCCTTTTGCTTCATACACTTCTTTAAAAGCAATCACACTTGCTCGCCATGTTCTAAAGTGTTTTGCGCTAAATTCTTCACCCATTATATTTTGAATATACTGATTGATTTCAGTAGAGGTAACGTTAGAGCGCTCCCCCCCTTCTATATATTGAAACAAGTGTTGCCCGGGTAAGTCCTGAAGTTCCTTAATAACACTACTCAATGCTTTATCCGTTATATTTACTTCCCTTTCTTTGCCTGATTTTGCACGGTATTTTAATCTAATATTTTTACCTGTTAATTTTGCATGCCTTGATCTTAGGGTTGTCGCTCCGAAACTTTTATTTTGTTTTACATTACGTTCATTCCCCACCCGTAAAGCACCTAAATCCATTAATCTAACAATGGCAGCTAAAGTACGTTCATAATCGAGCTCATCACCTTGCAATGCTTCCTTTAATTGAGCCCTAAGTAACGGCAGCTTATGTCCAAACACACTACAAGCTTGATACTTTTTAGCATCTTGTTGTTGTGTAAATAATGGATGATACCGGTACTGTTTTCGTCCTTTACTGTCGTAACCTGTTGCTAAAATATGCCCATTTTCTTCAGGGCAAAACCATACACTTTTATAAGCAGGCGGGAACGCGAGTGAATTTAAGCGCTCAATAACGGCCTTCTCTTTAATTATTTTTCCTATTGGGTCAAAATACTGCCAATGTTTGTTTTTTTGCTTTCGGGTAATTCCGGGCAAACTATCATCAACGTAAATCAATTCCATCATTCCTCCTCAAGCATTTAAAAGAGATATTGTTAACTCGCTTAAGCTTATATTTCAAAGCATAGAATGTACCACTTTAAAATAACCTTAAACTGAACGACTTTATTGATATATAATCAAAAATTGAGCAAAAACAAAAATACGATATATATAATGGTTATTATAACTACGCTTATATTCTCCCTTAATTGGGCATGCTGTTTAAAAGGAGCATTCAATGGCTTTTGATTATGGATCGATTGATCTTGGACTAAAAAACCCCTTCAAACTTGAAGGTAAAGTAACAGCTGTAAGAGGACTCATTGAGTCTATAGCGGGTATTAGTTTACTTGTTATTGCTGCGGGCTCAGTAAAAGAAGATACAACCGCTGGATGGATTTTAATGGTGTTTGGCATGCTTATTTTAGCATTCGGCATTCGCTCACTTTCAAGTGGTATTTATGCAACTCTTAAGTATTTTGTAGGCAGAAACCACCCTACTTCACTTGCTTATAACTACAGCAAATCACAAGCATCAACCGCCCAAGAAGAACAAAAAGAAGTAGCCTACACCGCGCAATCACTCGAAGAAATGCTGGTTGGTCGTAAAAACAGTACGTTTAAAGAGCCTAATGGTTTTTTATCACGTTTACTTCACAGCTTAATCCCTAAGTTATTATTCCTACCTTATCCTATTCGTAATGTTGCTCAGCGCTTATTTGGCTCATGGGTAAGTACCCTTGTTGCACTTATTGCTTATGGCCTTGTGGCATTTGTATCTTTATCGGGTTTTACCGGTGAAGCAGGCGAATTAGCATTTCCTGTTTATAGTGCCATATTAATGTTCTACGTGCTTTTTTCGTGGCGCTCTACGGGTAAACCTATTTCTAGAAACGCTGAAAAAAATATTGAAGCACTTGGTACCGGTGCACTCGCTAAAATTATTTCTTTATCTTTTATTCTACCAATCGCTATTGGTCTTTCTATGTCATGGCTGATGAAAGAACAACACATTAGCAAACAAGAAATAGATGGCTGGATTGAGCAACTACCTAGTCTTCATGCTGGCATGTACTTAATTGCAATTATTGTATTAGCCACTCTGAGCTGCGCAATTGCTTTTATTATGATTAAAGCGCGTTTAAATGCAGTTACCCCTTCTGCTGAAGTATCAGAACTACGTGAAAACTGGCAAGAGTCTGTTCATCCAGACGAAATTTTTATAAACCTAGACAACCTAGTAATGGCTAACCGTCGTTATAAAGAAGTACCTAACAGAGTTTACAGAGAATTAGATCCTAAGCTTCAAGAACAAATTGAAGGTAAAGGCGGTTTTAAAGGTGAAATGATCCAAGAGATTCAGCCTAAACTGCACTCAATAGACTTAGGTAAAAACTTTACGCTAGCGAGATTACTTGCTTTAGTAAGTGGTAACTTGCTTTATATTATAGCCTTAGCGTTTACTGTGTTTTTAGCGTATTCGTTTATTAATGTTTACCATTACGTTGACGCTGCAAATATTAGTAGCTTTAAACAAGCATTTAATAACCAACATGTTATTCAATTTAGTGAACTATTAATGACAAGCTTTCACTTATTGCTAATAGGTATACTTATTAAAGCATTTGCGCAATTGCTTACAAATACAGCTCATCTATTTTTTGCTGAAATGCAATTTGAATCACTACTAGTGTACTTTAAATGCGAAGGCACATTTACTGAGTCTAAAATATCAACAGGTACTGGTATTCACGATAGTACTCGCTCAGAAAATACTTTAGTACGCAGTAGCATAACGCCTTGGATTATTGTTTCTCGTGTTATTTCTACTACGTTTGCAGCAACAGGTATGAAAAACCTTGAACATCCTCGCCATATTATGGAAATGCATAAAGACGAAGGACAATTACAAGCAATCAAAAAAGACGTTATCGCGTTCTTGAAAGATCGCGAATCTATTGCCTCAATCACCAGTGAGCGTGATTTAGGTAATGCGTCACAAATACATCAATTAAACCAGCAAACGCGCGCTATGCCTTCTCAGCAAGCTATAGCTAAAGATGACGAAGAGGCCGCCGGGTATTTAAGACAAGAAGAAAACTTATCTCCCGAACCTAAGGGCTAACTTACCTGAACTCTGGATAATTAGTATTAATGCCACCTTGTAAATTAGGTGGCATTTTTTTATCCTTTATTAACCTCTATTCAATACCTTTTAACTTTACTACCTCTTTTATACTCAACAACATGATTAATATTGGATTAGTCCACAAAGCCCTTGCTTTATGTGCCAAAACACAAATAATGAAGTATTAATCACAGGGTAAGAATGAGGACAATGAGCTATATACTAACCACCCAATGTGCTGACGACGTAGGCTTAATAGCTAAAATCACAGGGCTTTGTCATAAAAACAATTTAAATATTACGCGTAACAACGAGTTTGTAGATAAAGACGCACAGCGATTTTTTATGCGTACAGAGCTTACAGGCGAGCCACAAAGCGACTTTTTAGATCAACTACGCGCATTATTGCCACAAGGCGCTAAACTTGCCCTACATTGCGGTGCAAAAACTAAAGTAGTTTTACTTGCAACTAAAGAAGCCCACTGTTTAGGTGGTATGTTACTAAAGCAATTTGAACAAACTCTTAATATTGAAGTATTAGCCGTTATTGCTAACTATGCTGATTTAGAGCCTTTAGCCAAAGGGTTTGATGTGCCGTTTCATGTTGTATCGCACGAAGGACTAACTCGTAGCGAGCACGATCAAAAAGTAGGTGATTTAATTGCCAGCTACAACCCTGATATTATTGGTCTTGCCAAATATATGCGTATTTTAAGCCCTGAATTTGTGGGTCGCTTTGAAGGTAAAATAATTAATATTCATCACTCATTTTTACCTGCATTTATAGGCGCTAAACCGTATCATCAAGCATTTGAGCGTGGCGTAAAAATTATTGGTGCTACTGCTCACTTTGTTAATAATGAGCTTGATGAAGGCCCTATCATTTTGCAAGATGTAACAAACGTTACGCATGCTAATACCGCTGAAATGATGGCTAAAATGGGGAAAGATGTTGAGAAAACAGTGTTTTGTAAAGCACTCCAACTTGCATCAGAGCATAAGTTATTTATTAACGGTAATAAAACCGTGGTGTTTAGTTAAATATTTATGTTTAACTAAGAATTACACATTAAATTTAAGTACTAAAAAAGAGGCTTAAGCTTCTTTTTTAGTACTTAAATTTAGCTTACGTTTGCTCGATAGGTTCTAATTTTAACTTAGCGGCAATAAGTACAGCTTGTGTGCGGTTGTATACACCAAGTTTTCTAAAAATAGCGGTGATATGTGCTTTTATGGTCGCTTCAGAAATGTGCAATTCATACGCTATTTGTTTATTGAGTAAGCCTTCGTGTAAATACTGTAAAACACGATACTGCTGAGGCGTAAGAGAGGCAACTTGCGCTGCAATTTCTTTGTCTTCACTTTCAATTTCAGCTACTTTATTTTTTAATTCTACTGGTAGCCAAGTATCGCCTTCAAGTATTTGGTTTATTGCACTGGCAATATCATCAGACGATGATGATTTAGGAATAAAACCCATAGCGCCGTAACCCATTACTTTAGAAACTATATTAGTGTCTTCACTACCCGAAACAACGGCAATAGGTAAGCTTGGGTACTCTTCTCTAATACGAATAAGACCATATAAATCACCATTACCTGGCATGTGAAGGTCTAGCAGTAATATATCAAGATCCTCTTGCTCACTTAACACTTGCAGTGTGCTGTCAAAATCGGATGATTCAAAAACCTCTAAACCTTCAAATTTTGCGCTCAGTGCGCCCTTTAGTGCTTCACGAAATAACGGATGGTCGTCCGCTATTAAAAACTGACTCATGGTTCACTCCTAATAAATTCGGCTGCCAGTTAGGTATAAAACCATTACTGACAGCCGATATACTACGTTTAGAATCAACTTGTAATCAAGTTTTTAACGCACATTTAACGATTTAATCTGTTCTCGATTAGTTCATCGACCACAGAGGGATCGGCAAGCGTTGACGTATCACCAAGTTGTTCGTGCTCATTTGCAGCGATTTTACGTAAAATACGACGCATAATCTTGCCTGAGCGCGTTTTAGGTAAACCTGGAGACCATTGAATCATATCTGGTGATGCTATTGGGCTAAGCTCTTTACGAACCCAGTTACGTACCTCTTTGGTTAACTCATCACTGACTGTTACGCCTTCATTTGGCGTAATGTAAACATAAATACCTTGGCCTTTAATGTCATGCGGGTAACCTACAACTGCAGCTTCTGCAACTGCTGGGTGTGATACAAGAGCACTTTCAATCTCTGCAGTACCTAATCGATGACCAGATACATTAAGCACATCATCTACACGACCTGTGATCCAGTAATAACCATCTTCATCACGACGACAACCATCACCTGTAAAATACACACCTGGGTAGGCACTAAAGTAAGTTTGCTCAAAACGCTCATGATCGTTGTAAACAGTTCGCGCTTGTGATGGCCAGCTATCTAAAATAACTAAGTTACCATCTACAGTACCTTCAAGTGTATTACCTTCAGCATCAAATAATGCAGGAGCAATACCAAAAAATGGATGTGTTGCAGAACCTGGTTTTGTATCAGTAGCACCTGGTAATGGCGTGATCATAATGCCACCGGTTTCTGTTTGCCACCACGTATCAACAATCGGGCAATTAGATTTACCAATACTCTCGTAATACCACGTCCACGCTTCAGGATTAATTGGCTCACCAACCGAACCTAAAATACGTAAACTATCGCGATTTGACGAGGCAATTGGCTCATCACCTTTCGCCATTAATGCACGGATTGCTGTAGGCGCAGTATATAAAATAGTAACGCCGTGTTTATCAACAATTTCACCCATGCGCCCAGCTGTTGGGTACGTAGGTACACCTTCAAATAAAACTTGCGTACAACCGTTTACCAGTGGTCCGTATGCAATGTAGCTGTGGCCTGTGATCCAACCTACATCGGCACTACACCAATACACATCGTCTTCTTTTAAATCAAATACGTACTCGTGTGTCATTGATGAGTAAACTAAGTAACCACCTGTGGTATGCACAACACCTTTTGGCTGTCCGGTCGATCCTGACGTATATAAAATAAAGAGCGGATCTTCAGCATTCATTGGCTCTGGCTCACACTGCGCTGGTAAATCAGCAACTAGGTCATGCCACCAAATGTCATGTTCATTCCAATCAACTTCGCCGCCTGTTAATTGATGTACTATAACGTGTTCAATTGAAGTCACAGTATCTTGTGCAACAGCTTCATCAACGTTTGCTTTTAGTGGTACACAATTACCCGCTCTGCGCCCTTCATCTGACGTAATAACAACCTTAGCACCCGAATCTCTAATACGGTCGGCAATCGCTGAAGGTGAAAAGCCACCAAATACAACAGAATGAATAGCACCAATACGTGCACAGGCTTGCATTGCATACACAGCCTGTGGCGTCATAGGCATATAAATCGCTACGCGATCACCTTTTTGCACACCTAACTTTTTTAAGCCATTAGCAAACTTAGCAACTTCATCATGCAGCTGCTGATAAGTAATATTCTCGCTTTGAGATGGACTATCACCTTCCCAAATAAGCGCAACCTTATCGGCTTTGGTTTTTAGATGGCGGTCAATACAATTGTACGAAGCATTTAAATAGCCATCTTCATACCATTTAATATTTATGTGACCTTTGTCGAATGATGTGTTTTTAACTTTAGTGTAAGGAGTAGACCAATCGAGGCGTTTGCCATGCTCACCCCAAAAACCTTCAGGGTCATCAATAGATTGCTTATAAAGCGTATTATATTTATTTTTATCTACAAGAGTCGCATCTTTAATATGCGTCGGAACTGGATAGATACTTTGTGACATCTTCGTCTCCATTAAATTACTTGCCTTAGGCTCTTATCAAGGATTACTCAGCAGTGCCTTATTAAGTATTAGACCTTAGTTGTATTCCTCTTCATTTTGCTCATTTGTAGTTTATAATCCTTCTGCTTTCAATTTTTTTACATAAATAATACAACGCGTTAAATGTAAGTAAATACAAACTTATCTACTCTAAAACCTTAGTCTTATAGACCAATAGGTAATTGAGTAAATATTGCACATATTCAACAGTGTTCGGTACTGTAATAAACGTATTTACTGTAGTACTTACTAAAATCTTTATTTAACGAATGAAAACAATATGTGTATTGAAAAGCTAAATTAACACCCTTTTTATTCGTAAGTAATACTCGTAGCAAGTAATACAACCTTACATGAAAAAAAAAGTAACAAACAACAAGTAGCCTATAAAGGACACCACAATGAAATTTACCCCATTAAAAACATTGGCAGCAAGCGCTGTACTATGTGCACTATCAAGTACTGCATACGCGGCAACTGCTGCAAAAATTGGTGATACCGAATTTACTTACGGTGGATACATTAAACTCGACTCTATGTGGAGTGATTATTCAGCGGGTGCGCCTGCAGGCTCAAACGTAGGCCGCGACTTTTACGTACCAAGTACACTAACAGTTGGCGACGATAACAGCTCAGATGCTGTATTTGACATGCATGCACGTGAATCACGTTTTAACTTTGGTACTTCAACGTTAATGGATAACGGTAAGACCGTAAAAACTAAAATTGAAATTGACTTTCTAGCCTCTGCAACTGGCGGAAATGAACGTGTATCAAACTCTTATGCACCACGTATTCGCCACGCGTTTGTTACTTACGATGGTTGGTTATTTGGTCAAACGTGGTCTAACTTCCAAAATGTAGGCGCACTTGCTGAAACACTTGATTTTGTAGGCCCAGCTGAAGGCACTGTGTTTGTCCGTCAATCGCAAATTAAATATACCACTGGCGCATGGTCTTTCTCATTAGAAAATCCAGAAAGTACAATTTCTACGGCTGGCGGTATGGTAGTTACTGATGATGCATCATTACCTGATTTTACAGCTCGTTATACGCACAAAGCAGATTGGGGTAATGTTGTTGTTGCCGCACTTGCACGTCAACTTACTTATAAGGTAGGCGGTGTTGATGCCGATGAAACATCGTTTGGTGTAAGTGCTTCAGGTAAAATAAACCTTGGTGAAGACAACCTTAAATTTATGCTTACGCAAGGTAAAGGCTTAGGCCGTTACGTAGGCTTAAACGTTGCTCACGGCGCAGTACTTAATGGCGATGAACTAGATGCGATTGACTCAACTTCTGGTTTTGTTGCTTACCAGCACAAATGGACAAGCAAATGGCGCTCCACGTTCTTATACTCATTCTTTAGCGCTGATAACAACACTGATTTATTAGCTATTTCTGGCGATCCGACAGAATCAAGCCAAAGCTACAGCGCAAATATTCTATACTCACCCGTTAAACGTTTAACGTTTGGTGCTGAACTAAAGCATGCTGAACGTGAAACCGAAAATGGCGTAGATGGCGATTTAGACCGTTTACAATTTTCCGTTAAATACTCTTTTTAATAGTAAAAACCTAATTAATTTATAAAGCGGCCTAGGCCGCTTTTTTTATAAGTGAAATTAAGCGCCGTTCTATATAATTCGTTAATCCGTACCTATAATCTTTATATATGACCTTAAAATTCAATAAAACAGAATAATTATAGATAAAAACCCATAAACACGATTGCAAATCAATATCATTTAGATTAAATTGCGCACTTCTTTTTGAACTAACTGGAAAAACTTATGTCGTCCCCTCAAGTTTTGCGTTTATCTAAACTAAGCTTTGCTACTTCTTTAATTTTATCTGGCTATGCATTTGCCGATGAAGCAAATACAAAAGATGAACCTCTAGAAAAAATTGCAGTGTATGGTCAGCATCATAAAAACTACATAACAGAAGAAGCGCAATCATCCACTAAATTAGGTTTAACAATTAAAGAAACACCACAGTCAATCTCTGTTGTATCACGCGCACTAATGGACGACTTTTCACTAGACGATATAAACTCAGTACTTGAAAGCACGCCAGGCGTAACAGTAGAGCAAATAGAAACCGACCGTACTTACTTTAAAGCTCGTGGTTTTGAAATTACTAACTTTCAAGTTGATGGATTAGGTATTCCACAAAGCTCAGGCTCTATTCAAGGAAGTCTTGATACATCAATTTACGACCGCGTTGAAATTGTGCGTGGCGCTAATGGCTTAATGACCGGCGCGGGTAATCCTTCTGCTACTGTAAATATGGTTTTAAAAAAACCAACATATAACACACAAGCTAATGCGTCTGTGTCATATGGTTCGTGGAATAAAAAACGATTAGATTTAGATGTATCGACCCCTATTAATGAAGAACACGCTGTAAGAGCTGTATTTACAAAACAAAAAGCGGATTCATACTTAGATCGTTACGAAACAGATAAAACAATTATTTACTTAGCCTACGAAGGCAAATTAACCGACAACACATTATTAAGCGTTAACTACGTTAACCAACAAAAAGATGCTGATAGCCCACTTTGGGGGGCACTACCTCTTTATTACACCGACGGCTCACCAACCGACTATGACGAATCAACCAGTACTGCTGCTGATTGGTCTTACTGGGATAACAGTGCAGAGCAAGTATATGTAACGCTTGAACAAAACTTATCAGCAACATGGGTGGCTAGAGCGCGCTATGCTCACATTGAAAACGAGCAAGACTCAGAGCTGTTCTACGTATACGGTACACCAAATAAAGACACTGAGCTTGGTTTAACCGGTTATGCAAGCCGTTATGATTACGAAGATAAGCATGATTTATTTGATCTATATGCCAGTGGTAAATTTGATTTATTTGGTCAAGAGCACGATCTATCATTTGGTGTTAGCCAAGCAAAAATGGATTACACCGAGCAGTCTCTTTACGATTACACCACAGGCAATGGCTTTCCGGCAATGCCATCACTTAAAACGTGGGATGGGGTAATGCCACAAGCAACACTTGCTGATGGCGTAAATGGAAGCAATATAACAAATGAGCAAAAATCAGCTTACATATCAACTCGTATCAGATTAAGTGAACCTTTAAGTGTACTTGCTGGCGTGCGTTATACAGATTGGGAAACAAAAGGTACAGCGTACGGTGTTGCTCAAACACGTAATGACTCTGAGCTAATACCGTACATTGGTACAGTGTACGACTTTAACGAATCTCTATCGGCTTATGCAAGCTATACAGAAACATTTGTACCGCAAAAAGAACTAGATATAAATGCCAATCAACTACCTGCTGTTACTGGTAAAAGTAGCGAAATAGGTGTCAAAGCACAGCTTCTAGACGACCAGTTATTTGTAACGTTTGCTTATTTTGATGCAAAACAAGATGGCCTTGCTGTTGCTATAGCTAACTCATTACCAAGTGATACGCGTTATTATGCAGCTGATGGCATTAGTAGTAATGGTTTTGAAGTAGAGTTAAGTGGTAAATTTACAGATGATTTAAGTGCAAGTATTAGCTTTAGTAATTTAAATATTGATGGTGATGATTTAGTAAAAGATTACACACCAGAAAACCAACTTAAAGTGGCCGCAACCTACCAAGTGCCTTTAGTTGATGGCTTATCATTTGGTGCAAATTACCGCTGGCAGGATTCAACTAGTCGAGTACAAGTTAGCGATGCTAATGGTATTGCAAGTGTTACTACCAACCAAGATGCATACGGGTTACTTGATTTAATGGCCACTTACAAAATTACAGATAACGTAGGAGTCACTTTCAACGTTAATAACACCACAGGTGAAAAATATTTGCACAGCCTATACTGGGAACAAGGTTACTACGGTGCACCGCGTAACTACGCTCTATCTGTAAATTGGCAGTTATAAATATATTTGATTAATTAAAGGCTGTAGATTTTTGCAGGTTAAATTAAAAAACGACACATTTTTAATGTGTCGTTTTTATTTTTATCTAACCTAAACTCTGGTTAAGAGATTTACTAACGTATTGAATCATAGTGGTATTTAAATTTATTTTCTCTAGCCAGAGATTTTCAGTGGAAACAAGGCGAATTTACGCGTCAATAGCTGGCCTATTGTAAGTAAATTCAACGCAGTTAGCGCTGAAAATAGCTGCTCGAGATAGATTTATTATCCAGAGCTCAGGTTATCTACTTTAAGTTTTTAATAACAAAAAAACGCTAATCATTACTGATTAACGCTTTTTAAAGCTCGGGTCAAATCAAGCTTAAAAACTCATTTTGAGGCTGTTAAAGATCAGCGTCATCGCCCAACTTATCTTCACCATCATCTGGTTCAATAGTTGCTTTTAATAAAAGCATTTCGCGTAACTTGCCTTCAATCTCATCTGCAATTTCTGGGTTTTCTTTCAAAAACTTAATTGAGTTAGATTTACCTTGGCCAACCTTGTTGCCACAGTAGCTATACCAAGCACCTGCTTTTTCAACAATTTTATGCTTAACGCCTAGGTCAATTAGCTCGCCTTGCTTAGAAATACCTTCACCATACATGATGATAAATTCAGCTTGTTTAAACGGCGGCGCTACTTTGTTTTTAACAATTTTAACGCGAGTTTCGTTACCAACAACTTCATCGCCTTCTTTAACAGAACCAATACGACGAATATCAATACGTACCGATGCGTAAAACTTAAGTGCATTACCACCCGTTGTTGTTTCTGGGTTACCAAACATAACACCAATTTTCATACGGATTTGGTTAATGAAAATACACAACGTGTTAGAGCGTTTAATGTTACCAGTAAGCTTGCGTAATGCTTGCGACATTAAACGTGCTTGTAAGCCCATGTGCGAATCGCCCATATCGCCTTCAATTTCAGCTTTTGGTGTTAGTGCAGCAACCGAGTCAATTACAACAACATCTACTGCGCTTGAGCGTACTAACATGTCACAAATTTCTAGTGCTTGCTCACCTGTATCTGGTTGAGATACAAATAATTCATCTATATTTACACCCAATTTTTGGGCATATACTGGATCTAGAGCATGCTCAGCATCAATAAAGGCACATGTTTTGCCTTCTTTTTGTGCTTCTGCGATAACTTGTAAAGTAAGCGTTGTTTTACCAGATGACTCAGGTCCGTATACTTCAACAATACGTCCCATAGGTAAACCACCTATGCCTAAAGCAATATCAATACCTAATGAGCCTGTAGATACAGATTCAATGTTTAACGCTTTGTTATCACCCAATTTCATAATTGAGCCTTTACCAAATTGACGTTCAATTTGTGATAGTGCTGCGTCCAACGCTTTTTGTTTGTTATCGTTCATTTTATTCTCCAAATCCAGCTAATGGAATCAAGTATACTGTATGAAATCACAGTATCAAGCTAATTTTTTTATTTTATCTCATCTATTACACTTTTCAATGCAAATACAATAGCTTGCAGTCTAACTTGAGCCCTATCGCCAGAGAATACTTGTTTAAAGGTCAGTACTTTGTCATTAATTTGTATGCCAAACCACACAAGTCCCACAGGTTTGCCATCAGTTGCCCCGCCAGGTCCTGCAATACCCGATACAGCTATAGATATATTTGCATTTGTTGCTTTAATAGCACCTAATGCCATTTCACGCACTGTTTGTTCGCTCACAGCACCGTACTTTGCTAATGTGCTTGCACTTACATTTAGCAAATCTTGCTTTGCTTGGTTGCTGTAAGTCACAAATGCACGGTCAATATAAGCAGAGCTTCCGGGCGTATCTGTAAGGGCATAACTCACTCCGCCACCAGTACATGACTCAGCACTAGTGATCCATAAGCATTTATCCGTTAAAATAGCGCCTAATTGCGCAGCAAGTGTTTTAATCTCTTGATGTAATTCCATATTCAGCCTTTGGGTAAATACATGTCGTTTGATCTTTATGCACCACACACTATAAAACAACAAACCCCTATGATGCAGCAGTATCTAAAAATAAAATCAGAGCATCGCGATATTTTATTGTTTTATCGTATGGGCGATTTTTACGAACTCTTTTTTGATGACGCTAAACGCGCCGCTCAATTACTCGATATTTCGCAAACTCATCGCGGTAAAGCCGGTGGCGATCCTATCCCTATGGCTGGCGTACCTTATCATGCAGTAGAAAACTACCTAGCACGCCTAGTCCAAATGGGTGAATCAGTCGCTATTTGTGAACAAGTGGGTGACCCTGCAACCAGTAAAGGCCCTGTCGATCGAAAAGTTGTTCGTATAGTTACACCTGGTACAATTTCTGATGAAGCGCTTTTACAAGAACGACAAGACAATCTTCTTACTAGCGTTTGGCAAAGTAAAAAAGGTCTGTACGGTATCGCGTACCTTGATATTAACTCTGGTCGCTTTAACGTTGTAGAGGTTAACACCGACGAAGCCTTTAGCTCAACTATTCAGCGCTTAGCTCCGGCAGAACTTCTGTATAGCGAAAGCTTTGAAAACTTTCATTTAATTGAGCATATAAAAGGTGCCCGCCGCCGCCCAGAGTGGGAGTTCGACTTAGATACGGCTCAGCACTTATTATGCGATCAGTTTGGTACTAAAGATTTAGTTGGTTTTGGTGTTGATAAAGCCCACAGCGCGCTTGTTGCTGCCGGTTGTTTAATGCAATACGTAAAAGATACACAACGTATTGCACTGCCACATATTCGTGCAATTACGCTTGAGCACAACGAACACGCTGTTATTTTAGATGCCGCAACCCGTAAAAATTTAGAACTTACCGTTAATTTATCAGGTGGGTTTGAAAATACACTTGCCCAGGTACTTGATAAAACAGCAACACCTATGGGCTCTCGTTTACTTAAGCGCCGTATTCATACACCTGTACGTAATAAAGACGAGCTAAATTCACGCTTAAATGCAATTAGCGCTATTTTAGATGTACAACTGTGCGGTGAATTACACGAATCATTAAAAGAGATTGGTGATGTAGAGCGTGTTATTGCACGCTTAGCTTTATGTACTGCTCGCCCGCGCGATTTAACTCGCCTTCGCAGCGCATTACAAGCACTTGCGCCACTACACACTTTGTTAGGCGATGCTAACGATCCTCGTATAGCGGGTATTATCAAGCACTCGCCTGAGCTCCCTGATTTACAAGAGTTATTAGAACGTGCAGTGATAGAAAATCCACCGGTACTTATTCGTGACGGTGGCGTTATTGCCCCTGGTTACAACAGCGAACTAGATGAGTGGCGTAACTTAAGTAAAGGTGCAACCGATGTACTTGATCAACTAGAGTTACGTGAACGCGAACGCACGGGTATTAGTACGCTTAAAATTGGTTATAACCGAGTACATGGCTTTTTTATTGAAGTAAGCCGCGCCAATGCCCACTTAGTGCCAGCCGACTACATTCGTCGCCAAACGCTCAAAAATAACGAACGCTATATTATTCCTGAGCTTAAAGAGCACGAAGATAAAGTACTTGGTAGCCAATCAAAAGCCTTAGCGCTTGAAAAGCAACTATACGAAGAGCTGTTCAGATTTATCGCTCCACATATTGAACAGCTGCAAATGATGGCAGCAGCACTGGCCGATTTAGACGTGTTAAATAACTTGGCCGAACGTGCATTTGCACTCAATTATGCAAAACCAGAACTGTGCGATAACGACAATATAAGCATTAAGCAAGGTCGTCACCCTGTTGTTGAACAAGTAATGAAAGAACCGTTTATTGCTAACCCTGTTGAATTAAACAGCCAACGTAAAATGTTGATTATTACGGGTCCAAACATGGGCGGTAAATCAACCTATATGCGCCAAACAGCACTTATTGTACTAATGGCTCACATTGGCAGTTATGTACCTGCAGACAGCGCTAAAATAGGTAATATTGATCGCATATTTACACGTATTGGTGCTAGCGATGATTTAGCATCAGGTCGCTCAACCTTCATGGTAGAAATGACCGAAACAGCGACTATTTTAAATAATGCCACGGCGCAGTCTTTGGTATTAATGGATGAAATTGGTCGTGGTACAAGTACCTATGATGGGCTCTCGCTTGCGTATGCAACAGCCGATCATTTAGCGTCAAAAATATCAGCTAAAACATTGTTTGCAACGCACTACTTTGAGTTAACAGAACTTGCTGAACAAACAACAGGTCTGGTAAACGTGCACCTTGATGCAATAGAGCATAACGATACAATCGCCTTTATGCATACAGTTCTCGACGGCGCTGCAAGTAAAAGCTTTGGCTTACAAGTAGCTGCCCTTGCAGGAGTTCCTAAAGCTGTGATTGCACAAGCAAAGCAAAAACTTAAGTTACTTGAAAATCATCAAAGCGTTACTGCACCAAATACAGAGCAACAAGCCTTTACTTTTAATAACGAAATTGCACAAAGTGCCCCTTCTGAAGTAGAAGAACAATTAAGCGCAATTGACCCTGATAATTTATCGCCACGCCAAGCGCACGATTTATTATATAAACTAAAAGCATTGTTGTAATACCAACCTGCATAAATCTTTGATCAATTTAACGAATTAAATTGCACTATAACGTCGTTAGAAATTTTTTATTTAGAACAACTAGATACAAAAATTTTTGCCTAGTTCTAGCGTAATTTCCTTAACGTTAAATAGACCCCGTATATAAGCAGATTGGTATAATTTATATCATCTAATTTACAAGCATAAAAAAGCCGAAGAATAAATTCTTCGGCTTTTTAACACACATAGTCTTTTAAATTATTTAAGCTGTTACGAAAACTGATTAAACAAGCTATCTGTACTTAAACCTTCTTGTTGCAAAATGTCTTTTAGACGACGTAATGCTTCTACCTGAATTTGTCTTACACGTTCACGTGTTAAGCCTATTTCGCGGCCTACATCTTCAAGTGTAGATGGCTCGTAGCCAAGCAATCCAAATCGACGTGCTAACACTTCGCGTTGTTTAGGGTTCAATTCACCTAACCAATCTACAATGTGCTTATTAATATCATTGTTTTGTACTTCGCCTTCAGGGCCAGCACTTTTTTCATCAGGAATGATATCAAGTAAAACACTGTCGTTTTCACCACCAATCGGCATGTCTACTGATGCTATTCTCTCGTTTAAACGTAGCATTTTAGTTACGTCTTCAACGGGTCTGTCTAGGCAAGCTGCAATTTCGTCAGCTGTTGGTTCATGGTCAAGTTTTTGAGTTAATTCACGCGCTGTACGTAAGTAAACATTAAGCTCTTTAACCACATGTATTGGTAGGCGGATGGTGCGAGTTTGATTCATAATGGCACGTTCGATTGTTTGACGTATCCACCACGTAGCGTAAGTAGAAAATCTAAAGCCACGCTCAGGGTCAAATTTTTCAACGGCTCGGATTAGGCCTAAGTTACCTTCTTCAATTAAATCAAGTAGAGCAAGGCCACGGTTATTATAACGGCGTGCTATTTTAACAACTAAACGTAAGTTACTTTCAATCATACGTTTGCGTGAGGCTTCACAACCTCGAAGTGATTTGCGAGAAAAAAACACTTCTTCTTCTGCGCTAAGCAAAGGAGAAAAACCAATTTCGCCTAAATAAAGTTGGGTTGCGTCAAGATTTTTAGTTACTTCTTCTTTTGCAAAGATTTCATCGTCTTCTACTTTTTCTAGTAACGCTGTGCTTTCATCAGCATCAATATTATCGAATTTTTCGTCAGTCGTAGTGTGTTTGTTAAGTTTTGCTGCGCTAGCCATAAGCCTTCTCCCGAGCAATTATCAATACCTAAAAATTAGGGTAGGTATTTAGCAGGATTGACAGCTTGCCCTCGGTAGCGAATTTCAAAGCGAAGCGCGGTGACCGGAGATTCTGAATTACCAATTTCTGCTATTTTTTGTCCTGCCTTAACCTTCTGCTTTTCTTTAACAAGTAATTTTGAGTTATGTGCATAAGCACTTAGGTAATCATCATTATGTTTCAATATGATTAAACTACCATAACCTCGTAGAGCGTTACCCGCGTATACCACTGTTCCTTGTGCCGCAGCTAAGACTGAAGCCCCTTTGCGATTAGTAATCTGTAAACCTTTATAACCGTTTTCCTTATTAGAAAAGCGTTTGGTAATTTTGCCCTTTGCGGGCCAAAACCATTTAACTTTACTGCTCGACAAACGTTTAGTATTACTAACTTTGTTACTGGCTTGTTTCTGAACATACTCTCGTTGTTTTGGGGGATCAAGCTCTTTCTTTAATATTATGTTATTTTTTTGTGTTTTTTTTGTAGACTTTTTACTCGAATTCGTATATTTTTCATCCCTTTTTATTTTTTCAGGCTTGGGGATTAAGGAGATATTTTGCCCAGGAAAAATAGTGTAAGGTGATGGAATTGAATTGTTTTTTGCAAGTAATCTAACATCTTGCCCAGCACTAAAGGCGATAGAATAAAGGGTATCTCCTCTTTGTACTTTATAGTTGCTTCCATTAATGTTAATAGTATGACCTAAATCGTTAACATTATTATTTAGACTGCTAACAGGCGCAGGAACATGGCGAGAAGAGCAACCAGAAAGAAAAACACCAACAAATATAGTCACATACAGTAAAAACTGTTTATTCATTGTATTTTTCTCCCAAATTAGACAATTGATATTTTTAACGCTTAACGCAATAAAAAGTACGCTAGCGCAATTAATACCACTAATCCCCAACCAAGTATTTCAATATATTGACGTAATTTTGCTTCCATTTTAGCCCCGCCCCACTTCATTAAGGCTGAAACTAAAAAGAATCGCGCACCACGTCCAATCGCCGATGCGAGTAAAAATGGCAAAAATGCCATTTGTAAAACACCTGCGCCAATGGTAAATACTTTATATGGTATCGGCGAAAAACCAGCTAAAAACACAACCCAAACACCGTAATCTTTAAACCAATTTAATGCGATATCAAACTTTTCTTGCCAGTGCATTTGTGCAATCAATGGCTCAACAACGGGTTCAAATAGCCAAAACCCAAGCAAGTAACCAACTACTCCACCAACAACCGATGCTATTGTGGCAAAACTTGCAAAACGCCATGCTTTTTTGGGTTGCGCAAGCGACATAGGTGCAAGCATTACATCGGGCGGTATTGGAAAAAAAACTGACTCTGCAAAGCTCATTGCAGCTAAATAACGTTCCGCATGGCGGTGCTTTGCCCACACTAGGGCCATATCGTATAACTTGGTAAACAACTTCAAAATGAATTCCTATTCAATATCGCCAGGTACTAACGGCACAAATCTAACGGGAGCAATAACATGCTCTTTATAATTATCGCCTTCGCGAATAACCATTACTAATTTTTGATCGCTCTCACCAATGGGCGCTAATAACACGCCTCCATCGGCTAACTGAGCAAGTAAGTCTTGCGGAACTTTAGAGGCCGCAGCAGTCACTATAATACCATCAAAAGGTGCTTGTGATTGCCAGCCTTGCCAACCATCACCATGCTTCATGGTTACATTATATAAATCGAGTTGTTGCAATCGACGCTTTGCCTGCCACTGAAGCGTTTTAATACGCTCTACCGAATAAACTTTTGTAAACGTTTTGGCTAATATTGCAGTTTGATATCCAGAGCCAGTACCAATTTCCAGCACTTTATTGCGTACACCAGCTAAGCGAAGTAGCTCTGTCATGCGCGCTACTATATAAGGCTGGGAAATAGTTTGCCCTTGCCCAATAGGTAGCGCCGTATTTTCATAAGCTTTGTGTTTTAGCACATCGTCTACGAATATATGTCGCGGAATATCAGCTATAGCACTCAGTACTTGTGTATCTTCAACGCCTTCGCGCTTTAGTAAGTCAGATAGCGCTTTTGCACTGCGGGTATAATTAGCGAGCACGATTAATCTCCAAATCGGCTAACCAGTCTCCTACTGCTTTTAGGCTGTCTTTGGCTGTCATATCAACACTTAATGGCGTAACTGAAGCAAAACCGTTATTGATTGCATAAAAGTCGGTACCCTCACCTGCATCACTTTCTATGCCCAGCGACCCATACCAATAAATATCTCGACCCCAAGGATCGGTTTGTTTGGTCATGGTTTCTGCTTTATGACGAGCACCTAAACGAGTTACTTGCACCCCTTTTAATTCACTTAATGGAATATCTGGCACATTTATATTTATTATTTGATCTTTTGGAAGCGGATGCGAAGCCAAACCTTTAATAATATTTACGGTAACAGCAGCGGCTGTTTCAAAATGCTCGCCCTTATGTGAGCAAAGCGATACCGCAATTGCAGGTAAGCCTAAATGACGACCTTCAGTTGCAGCTGCAACGGTGCCAGAGTAAAGCGTATCGTCGCCTAAATTGGCACCATGGTTAATGCCAGCAACAACAAGGTCTGGTTTTTCATTAGCTAACTGATTGACACCTAAATGCACACAATCAGTAGGTGTGCCATTTACCGACATAAAACCATTTTCGAGTGTAGTCGCTCGTAGTGGGTTCATTAATGTTAAAGAATTACTTGCGCCACTACAGTTGCGATCAGGTGCAACAAGGGTTACGTCTGCAATTTGTATAAGCGCCTGATATAAAACCGCAATGCCTTTAGCATTTACGCCATCATCGTTACTTAACAGTATCTTCATTTATGTCATTATCCTTCTCTTTGCGCTCTCGTGGGCTTGCATCTGTGTAATCCACCAGCTCGCGTAATAATGCGGTTGCAAAACACCCTTTTGGCAAACCAAAACTCAGCTTTAAACTGGTTTCATCTATGGTCTCAACCGTTAAGTTTTGCGGAATTAAACGCAGCATTCTGCGCTCATTTTTAAGGCCTAACTCACCTAAGCCATCACACCATGTTTGGAAAGGTTCAAGCCAGATTTTTTCTTGTTCGGTTAAACCTTTTTCGCTTTTCCCCACCATAGGTGCCGACATCATAATATCGCCAGTGGCTAATCGCTCTATGTTTTCGTCGTTAATTGCATCTTCAAAAAATGCATTACTGCCGCTGAGCATAAATACTTCACGGTGCATTGTTTTAGCTAAACCATGCTCTTTAACACGTAAATTTACTATTTGATTAAACACATGAGAGCGCGCTGCTGAAATAATAATACCGCGCAGTTTTTTATCGCGAATGCGCTCACCGGCAAACATTTTTTCAGCCATAACTAAGTTATGACCGCCATGCCCAAATCGTTGTTCGCCAAAGTAATTAGGCACACCTGCGCGTACTGCGTTAATGCGGCATAAAATATCAAGGGGCTTGGTTACGTTACGAAGCGTAATAGTAAATTTATTACCTTTGTGGCAGCCCGTGCGTAATTTACGGTCGTGGCGCTGTTGCGACACAATAAAAATACTCTCGCTATTTAAATCGCTAAAATCGATAGGCTTTTTAATCGGTACTTTTACACTAAACCACTGTGAGCACACACCGTGGCGATCTTTCATGCCGGCGTAACTTACGTCTCGCGGTGAAACACCCGCACGCTGCGCAATTAGCTTGGCAACATATTGCGTATTTTCGCCTTTTTTAACCACCTGCAAACACACGTGTTCGCCACTGCCTGTAAATTCTATACCTAGGTCTTCATCAACCATAAAGTCTTCAGCGGTGGTTTTAAAATCAGCTTTAGAAAGCGGAGCACCGTATAAATAATTTAAATCGCTCATGCGTTTTTTGTACTCATAGACTCTTTACTCATAATAACCACTGCATGGCTCGAAATACCTTCCCTGCGCCCTTCAAAGCCTAGCTTTTCAGTAGTAGTGGCTTTAACGTTAATTTGGCTAAGGTTACAATTTAAATCGCTGGCTAAATTAGCACGCATAGCTTGAATGTGTGGCAGCATTTTTGGCGCCTGTGCAACAATAGTCACATCGCCATTGCCAATTACATAACCTTGCTCTTTAGCTAAGCTCACCACATGGCGAAGTAAAATACGGCTGTCGATATTTTCATACTCACTAGCCGTATCCGGAAAGTGCTTACCAATATCACCCATTGCAAGCGAGCCTAAAATAGCATCACATAATGCATGAATAGCGACATCGCCATCTGAGTGCGCTAAAAAGCCTTGTGGATAATCAATTTTTTCACCACAAATAGTTAACGGGCCTTCGCCGCCAAATTTATGTACGTCAAAACCATGGCCAATTCGTATCATAATGCACTCTCGTTTTGTTGTTTATGTAATAAAAACCCAGCCAAGTCTAAATCCTCTGGCGTGGTTATTTTAATATTATCGCTGCGACCTGCTACAAGCTTTACTGGCTTACTCGCCCATTCAATTGCACTTGCTTCGTCTGTAATAGTTGCCCCACTTGCTAATGCGCCTTGAAGTGCATTTTTAAGCTCGTCATATTTAAAAAACTGCGGGGTAAGTGCTTGCCATAAATCGTCTCGTGGCACAGTTTGTAGGGCATGAGTGTGGCCGCGTTTTATGGTGTCTTTTACTTTGCTAGCTAAAATACCGCCTTCATCAGCGCGTATACATTCATCAATTAAACGTTCTATATCACTGATATTAACTAGCGGACGCGCAGCATCATGTACAAGCACCCATGCTGGAGGATTGGGCGCTAAAAAAAGTAAGCTATTGAGTACTGAATCTGCACGCTCTTTACCGCCACTGGCGCGAACAATGCGCTTATCAAGTGTTGGGAGTTCGTCAAAATAGGGGTCGCTGTCGCTAAGGGCAACAACAATAGTGCGTAATTGAGATAATTGAGAAAGTTTAGCTAAGGTGTGTTCTAAAATGGTTTTACCGGCTAATTGTATATATTGCTTAGGCGCATTGTGCTGCATTCTACTGCCAACGCCCGCAGCTGGTACAATTGCTGCAATAGTCTGTTTATTTGTCATATTGTTTGCCCGGTAAAACACGAATAAATGTTTCGTCCGGTTTAATCATTCCCAATTCGTTGCGTGCACGCTCTTCAATGCCTTCTTGGCCAAGCTTTAAGTCTTCAATATCTGCTTTAAGTACTTTATTACGTTTAATGAGCTTTTCGTTGGTTTCTTGATGCGACGCTACAGCACCTTTTAGCCGTGTGTAGTCTTGTAAACCATTATGACCAAACCATAATCTGTATTGTACAAACAGTGCTAAGCACAGTAAGCCAACTTGAAAAATACGCATTTAACACTCCTTATTTTAAATTCCAAATACCTTAACTTTAATACGCTAAGGGGCGCTTAAAATTGCGCCAATTAATACTACCCGCTAAAAGCATTTCGCGTAGTGATAAAACCCGTGGCATACAACGCTTCGAAAATTGCCACTGATGCCCGCAACATGCAGCGGTTAAACTCACTTTACTTGGCTTTATTAGCTGAGCATTTTGCTGCTCTAGCCCACTTCCTAAAAAATCAAACCAACCAAGCTCGTTACAATGCAGCTTATTTTCGCCTAACTGATCGATACTGTCTATTCTAAGACGCACCTGATCGTAGCCATGCAATATAACGGGCACTATAAGCCCCACTTTGGCATACGTTTGATAAAAAAGTTCATTAGCTTGAACATTCACATCGGGTGGGGTCGGTTTTTGCTTTTCAAGCCACGTACTATTTTGTGCATCAAGCGTAAAAGGCGTGTCACCATTGGCAACTAACGTTGCCGCTCGCTCAATATAATAAGGTAGGCTTTTTAACTGGCGGCGCAGTTTATCGGCATTAGGCTCTGCAACTAATCGCTGAACCTCACGCTGATAAAACGCATTACACAATTGTGCATACAACACTTTTTGTGCATCAGTTTGCCAAATTTCAACTTGCTGCTGAGCACCAAGTGACTGATTTTTAGCGACCAAAAGCTGTACTAAAAAATATTCAGGTAAATGTTTTATAACACAGTATTGAATATTTTTTAAGCGCAGCGCACTAATTAAGCGCTTGGCTTTTCACCTAATTTTGCTTTACCTGATTCTAAAAATTGCACAACCGTATTACGCTTTTTACCAATCAGCAAACTGCCATCAGCTAAAAACATAAAGTTTTGCCAATTGCGTTTAAATACATCAAATGTTGTTTCGATAATATTATCGCGTGCCATACAAAAATAAACAGTGGTGTTAGCTTCCCAATCTAAAAACGTTAAGATTGCTTCTGGTGGTTGCGCATCACCATTTTCCCACGCATCTTGCCAATCTACTTCTTGGCTAAAGCTTTTTTCTTGTCCGCACCAATCGGTGTCTTCAAAAAAATCTGGGTGATCAAACTCACGGCTCACCATGGTTGTCCAAAGTACGGCTGCACGCTCATCGCCCATAGGCTTTATTTTTGCTGCGTCTTCATCAGATACAGGTAAATCTTTGTGGCGAAAAACCCACGCCTTTTTGTAATCATCTAAAGAAATATAGTTCATAGTGTTGGCAAATTAGTTAACATTAAAAGTGCAAAGCCAAATTATACAAGAGATCAAAACATGACTACAGCAATAAAACCACTTTCCCTCAAACCAGGTATGTACCAACACTACAAAGGGCCGCAATACAAAGTTATTCACGTTGCCACCCATAGCGAAACCGAGGAACAACTTGTGATTTACCAAGCACTCTATGGTGAATTTGGAATCTGGGCACGTCCACTTAGTATGTTTTTAGAAACCATTGAAAAAGATGGAGAGGTCATACCGCGTTTTGCCTACCTTGGACCTGCCGTTTAACTATGGCATTATAACAAAATAACTTACTCCTCAGACCAGACAAGGGTACACCGTGCAATTTAATTCTACTGACAATTACATCGCAAGCAGCTCGCTAAAACAGGCAGTAAATGCGGCCATTATGCTCGAAAAACCACTTTTAATTAAAGGCGAACCCGGCACAGGTAAAACTATGCTGGCTGAGGAGTTAGCTAAAAGCTTAGATACAGTACTTATTCAGTGGCATATAAAATCGACTACTAAAGCGCAGCAAGGCTTGTACGAGTACGATGCGGTTTCGCGCCTGCGCGACAGTCAATTAGGTGACGAGCGTGTACACAATATTGGTAACTACATTGTTAAAGGTAAGCTTTGGCAAGCATTTACTCATGCAGAATTACACGGTAAACGCCCAGTGCTTTTAATTGATGAAATAGATAAAGCCGACATAGAGTTTCCAAACGACTTATTACTTGAGCTTGATAAAATGGAGTTTCATGTTTACGAAACTAACGAGCGCATTGTCGCAAAAGAGCGCCCTATTGTGATCATCACATCAAATAACGAAAAAGAATTACCGGACGCATTTTTACGCCGCTGCTTTTTTCATTATATTGATTTTCCTACCAGCGACGAAATGCAGCAAATTATTGACGTGCACTACCCTAACGTTAAACAGGATTTAGTACGCCAAGCACTTGAAGTATTTTTTAACCTGCGTGACGCAAACGGCCTTAAAAAGAAGCCATCCACCAGCGAATTACTCGACTGGCTTAAATTACTAATGGCAGAGGACATTGACGCTAAAACACTGCACGATAAAGCTAAAAAAGGTGGCTTAATGCCCATGTTTGGCGCATTACTTAAAAATGAGCAAGATATAAGCCTAATCGAAAAACTCGCGTTTATGAGTCGTCGCTAAGATGTTGATTGCGTTTTTCTTCAAACTACGGGAATACCGTTTACCAGTAAGTCTACGCGAGTTACTCGACTTAATTAACGCCTTAAAAAAAGGCGTTATATTTGCCGATGTAGACGCCTTTTACCATTTAGCACGCACCATAATGGTAAAAGACGAAACGCACTTTGACCGATTCGACAAAGCCTTTAGCGACTACTTTAGTGGGATTGCCGACCTTGATTTGCTCGAGAGCTTAAAGCAACAACACAACTTGCCGGAAGATTGGCTACGTAAAGAGTTTGAAAAAAACCTAAGCGATGAAGAAAAAGCCCAACTTAAAGCTATGGGCGGACTCGACGAGCTTATGAAAACCCTAAAAGAGCGTTTAGAAGAGCAACAAAAACGCCACGCTGGCGGCAATAAATGGGTGGGCACTGGCGGTACATCACCTTTTGGTGCGTATGGCTACAACCCAGAAGGCGTGCGTATAGGGCAAGACGGCAACCGTAATCGCCAAGCGGTAAAAGTGTGGGATAAACGAGAATATAAAAATCTTGATACCGATCGCGAAATTGGCTCGCGTACTATTAAACTCGCCCTTAAAAAGCTGCGTAAATTTGCCCGCACTGGCGCAAGCGACACGCTAGATTTAAACGAGACTATTCGCGCTACTGCAAAACAGGGTGGCATGCTTGATGTAAAAATGGCACCCGAGCGCCATAATGCCGTAAAAGTGTTGATGCTATTTGATATTGGCGGCTCAATGGATGACTACATTCATACCTGCGAAGAGCTATTTAGCGCCGCCCACAGTGAGTTTAAGCACTTAGAGTTTTACTACTTTCATAACTGTTTATACGAGCACGTTTGGCAAGACAATGCGCGGCGCCACTCAAACGTAATAGACACCATGACGCTGATTAATAAATTTACCAGCGACTATAAAGTAATATTTGTTGGCGATGCCACTATGGGCCCTTACGAAATAGCTTATGCGGGCGGCTCGGTAGAACACTACAATGAAGAGCCCGGCAGTGCCTGGTTATCAAGAATCACAAACCACTTTGATAAAGTCGCCTGGCTCAACCCACAACCCGTTGAACACTGGCCATACTATCAATCGATTAGCTTTATAAAAGAGTTAATGAACAATCGCATGTATGCACTGAGCTTAGATGGAATAAGCAGAGCGATAAAAGAACTGAGTTAAATTTATATTTAAAAAGGAGTTTAATATGTCGAATACTTTTTCCACTTCAAAAAATACAACTTTCTATGAGTTACTTGTCAGTATTAAAGTTGGTAATGACGAATTTAAAAATATTCCTTGTAAAATTTATGCTTCCAATGACTATAGCGAAAGGCCTTTTGCTGTAATGAACCTTCTTGAAGTAAATAGTTTTAGTATTGCTGAGCATTTAGAAGGCGAGTATAGCTTTGACCAATTTCAAACTTATAAGATTAAAGCAAAAACAATTGTAAGAGTAAATTCAGATTCATTATTACCTCAAATAAGCGACTTCAAGCACCCAGTAACATTTGAACTGTATGAACTAGAAATCATAAATTTAATAGAACAAAAGATAAAACATGACTACCAAAGTTATATATTTATGATAAGTAATAATACCCACCTTTCCCCTATAGTAATTTCAAATACGAATAATGATGGAAGTGTAAGTATAAAAAAAAGTAAGCTAAAAGAGTTTGTACTTACCGACAAATTTAGAATGATTTTTGACTCAAAGTTTAAATTTATTAATTGTAATAACGGTAATTTACTTAGAAAAAGTTATTTAGTAGCTTTGTCTGATGTTGATTTGAAAGCTAGCAATTTAGAAACAATAAAAAATACTCTACTACAATCACTCGATGAAATATTACTACTTAGCTCTTTCTTCTCTAGGCAAAGAACTATTTGTTACGGTTTGGAAGTAACATCTAAATACCTTCAATTAAAGTATTATCGGGGGAATATTACCAAACCTGATACTGAGAATAGTTTAATGGCTTATTCAGGTATAATACATAACCAAGACTTTGAGGGATTTGTACAGGAAGCATATACTCAGCTCCAAACTTCCGATTCAAAGCAGAACATTATATCGGCATTACATGCCACGTTACCCACAGAAAATCCGTCTATTGAAAGTCGATTCCTATATCTTTTCTCTAGCTTTGAAGCTCTTGTAACATCAACTAAAAGTAATTTGAATTTATCTAGAAGTAAATTTCGCCCATTAAAGAAAATACTTACTAACGAAATAGATAAGTTTTTTCCAGAGCAGGATAATCAGAAAAAAATCCACATAAAAAATAAAATACTTGAACTAAATAAAATATCTTTTAATGATGCTTTAACTCAATTTATACAAGAAAACTCTATTTTAATAAATGACCTTTGGCCAATTACACAAAATGAGACTACTCCAGTCGACTATCCCTTATCAAAAATTAGGAATAAATTGGCTCATGGTGAGTCACTACCAATAGAGGCTATACAGCCACTAACTTTAGCCATTGAGCACCTTGAGAAAATACTGCAAAGAACTCTAGTCATACTGTTAAAGTGTGATTTAGAGTTAACAAGTTTGACTAGAGTTAATATTAATATCAGAAATCCCGAGTTTTATTCATTTAATGAAGCAGAGAAAAAACTAACATGTATATGGAAATAGATATTACTTATCTTTGAAATAACGAAATAGTGCCTTTCTTTTTCATTTTATTAGGCCGATCTAAATAATAAGCACTCCAACATAGTAAGTCATTAAATAAACGAACGACTAACTCTGTCATCTAAGTTAGATCCGTGATGGCTTGCCAATTAATTCTACTGCACCATTGTTCCCAATTTTCGATCGCTCTTGCTGATGTATGTAGGATTTTTCTCGAATATTTACTATTTCACTAGGTGAGATAGCAAGGTCGTTGATATCATTTACCGTATGAGAACGTAACGTAGGCTCTCCTTGTGAATGCGTTTTCGCATCATCAAGTGCTGTAGTTAATTCTGAAAATAAATCACGTTTGCTCATTACATCATCTCCTAAAACTCTTTATATTGCTTTTTTGTTCTTCTGTAAATGGTGAACGCATACAACTCAAAGCGCTTTACTCATAAACAAGCTGTACGGGTCTAGCTCATAATCACCAAACGGTTCGCATTTTTTAAAACCAAATTGAGCATAAAGCTTTTGTGCGGGTAAAAATGCCTCTGCGGTGCCGGTTTCTAGACTTAGCTTTTTATAACCACGCAGTGTGAATTGCTCAATTATATGGGTGAGCAATTTAGCTGCTATGCCTTGGCGTAAATAGCGGCTTGATGTGCGCATTGACTTAATTTCGCCATGCGTTGTATTTAGTGCTTTTAAAGCACCAACACCCGCTAAATTATTATCAATCCATAAGCTATAAAAGGTTATATTGGGCTGAGTAAGTTTAGTTACATCCAGTGCATGTACGCTCTCCGCAGGTGAGTGTTTTAGCATATCGTTATGATGCCCTTGTAGTAGCTTTATAACGTGTGGGTTTGAAAGTTCACCTGTTCTAATATCCATTTATACCTCGTTTAATCCTAGAATTTAATGCTTGAGGGCTTTAGGGCTTTAATTAAAACCCTAAAGTAAGGGGTTATATTTAGGCTGCTAGCTCCCACACTATAAACGCTACTGCAAAACCTACTAAATACACTAGTCCTAACCACGTTAAGCTACGTAATAACACGCTGTGTTTTATTGCTAAATCAAACTAGACATCCACCTTAATTAAACAAACAAAGCTATCTCAATTAAGATAGGTGTTGTCTTAATTTTTTTACCTCGCGAGTAGTAAAAAAAAAACCAAAAACGCGGCTTAAAGCCGCGCCTACAAATATAACCCCAATCCTGTAGGCGCGAGTTTACCTCGCGAACATGCTTAATAAAACATACTTAACAACAAAATTTAGGGTGGGTGTTTTGTTGGTGTCTTGTTTATTTTTGTTTTATGAGCGACCTGATAAAAAGCGGATCGTTACCCAAATCAGAGGGCGAGTATTTTTTTGTTCGCACTACTGAATAACTTATTTACACGTGGTTTTCAATTGTGAGTAAGGGTAATCTTTACCAAATTGAACTTTTGATTAAAACCGTTATAATTCACGCACTTTTGATTAAAGCTGTTGTAATTCATCCATTATGAAAAATATTTTTATTGTTATTTCACTCATTTTAGCCGTTTTTTTTGGCTACAACTATTTCACTTCCAACTCGACAAAAGTTGTATTAGATAGCGCATCCGAAACTTCAACACAAAAACTTGCTAACAATTGGGATGATATCACTCTTCCAAAAGAGATTGAAAATCATTCAAATATTGAAGCTTGTGATACAACAGAGGCAAACATTTGTTTTGGCTCAGGAAGTATATTTTACAAAGAAACCAAAGATGTGACTGTAGCAAGCTTAGTATCAACTGCAGAAACATCGCGTTACGGTGTCCAGGTTAAAAAAACAGGTGAGCTGTTTGTGTTTTCTATAGAGAATGACATTTCTGACGACGAACTGGATTTTGGTAATATTGCTTGTTACAAATATGAGGGTAGTGAAGAAGGCTTTACCGAAACGCGTGAATTAAAATTAGATATTTACGGTACAAAAGTAACAGGGACAAAGTTAGGTTACTCCCAATCAGTTGAATACAGCGTTGGGTATGAAGGTATTGTTGAAGGAGTACTAAACAGCCTTGGAGGAAATACTGTAAATGCTGTCACTACACTTACTATTGCAGATGGAGGGGAGATCCGCCAAGAAGAAATATACATTTTAGGTGAAAACTCAATGACTGAAATGCGATATCGTTTAGTCGATGATTTTAAAAATAGTATTTTACGTATCGATAAGAGTATAAAAAAATCCGCAGAAGGTCAGATTTTCCCTATTGAGTATAAATATAACAAAGTAGAGTGCCCGTTATAGGGCTTCGATCTTTAATTAGGCTGCCAACTTCCAAATTATAAAAGCTAAAGCAAAACCAACCAAGTACACTAAGCCTAACCAAGTTAAACTACGTAATAGCACGCTGTGCTTAATAGCTGGCTCTGAGCGTACAAGACTAAAGTTAAGCCATGCAAAAATAGGCGTTGTAACAAATGAAAGCGTCATCGCAAAGGTAAGCATGGGGCCAAGGGCTGATTTAAAAAATAAAATAACCGCCATACCGGCAAGAGCTTGTAGTATTAGCCAAATATTTAAGCTGTGTTTCGATTGCTTAAAGCCAAGTAACTTATGCGATTCGTTTAAAGTACGCGCGTAACCATCTAGTACAGTTAATGTGGTGCCAAACATACATAAAAATGCGATTGCTGATACCAGCGGCCTTGCCCACTCGCCTATTGTTAATGCGTACATATCAATAAGCTGTTTGGCAAACGCGACACCACCGAGTTCTATACTGCTGGTTTGCCCGTATTGCACTAATACGCCTAAGCTAAAAAATACCAAGGCTAAGCCGGCTGTAAGCCAGTAACCTACGTTAAAATCGAACAGGCCTTGGCTTTTAGTGACGGTTTGCTGCGCTTGTTTTTCTTTTAGCCATAAAGAACTTAATGCAGATATTTCGATAGGCGCTGGCATCCACCCCATTAAAGCCACCATAAAACTCAGCATTGCAAGTTCGTACGGTGAAGGCCCTACATAGTCAGCAGGTGCCATTGGACCGTTACTAAATGCTATAGCAAGAGCAATTAATGTTGCAAGTGTAAGCAGCCCCATAATGCCTTTGGCAACGTTATCGAGCGCTTTAAAGTGCCCAAGTAGTAATATAACTAAACATACCCCTAGCAGCATCCAACAAAGTAAGGTTACTTCAATAACAATAGGTAGAGCGTAATGCAGTAAGCTTGCGGTAAGCAGTAATACGCCGGCGGTATTAACAACGGCGGCTACAATGTTTAAACCAATAAAGCTATAAAAGTAAAACGGACCTTTACTTTTATACCCCTCTACTAGGCTATTTTTAGTAGCGAGAGTGTATTCCATACCAAAGCGAAAAAACGGGTACTTTAAAACATTAACAACGAGGATAAGCCAAAATAATTGCCAGCCAAATATTGCCCCAGCTTGTGTAGAGGCAACTAAGTGAGAACCTCCAATAGCGGCTGTTGCCATGAGAATCCCAGGGCCAAGCGCGTTCAGGCTTGATTTCCATTTCGATACTGCTTGGTTCATTTACTGCTCAAAAATAGTGTGTGTGAGCCTCTAACTTACAGAAATTACAGGCAATAAAAAAGAGCCAGGCGGCTCTTTTTTACAATACTTTGTGACTAATTTTTATTTAAGATCCATCTCTTGGATGATCTCGTGTGCGATTTCAGGTGTCGTGCTTACAGGCTTTTCGTGTAAGTTTGCTTTTATTTGCCCTTTTCGATGTTTTAGTGCCGCATCGAGTTTTTTAGCTGCGCTTGCAATAGCTGGGTACATAACTTCGTTTTCCCCTTTTACCGATATGCGCGTGCCTTCGTAATTTGTGCTAATTTCAGCTTGGATCTTATGATGCTCTTTAGACAAAATAATATCGAGCGCAATAAGCGATGGGAAATGGCTCTCGATTTTTGAAAATTTTTCGTTGATGTGCTCTCTAATAGAGTCAGTAACTTCAACATGGTGACCAGAAAGATTAATTTTCATAGGGTATCCTTTTATTTGTTACCTACAATTAGTATTGGGGGCTATTTAGATTAACACAAGGAAAAAAGAGAGATATTTGAGGGTTATTTACGGCTTTTGGTGATTTAAATCATGTGTTGCGCAAAGTTTATGCAAAGCCCACATTGCATGGGCTTTCAGACGTCTACTTAATTTAAGCTCTGATTGATTAATCTGTGTACGAACAACAGTAATCAGCAAAGTCAGATACTTTTACTTTAAAGCTTACGTTTGCATCTACATTAAACGATTCACCTGCATTAAATGTTTTCCATTCGCTCGCGCCTGGTAATAAAATATCCCATTGGCCAGCTAAAAGCTCCATGCATTCTTTTTGGTTTGTATCAAAAACAAACTCACCTGGTTGCATAAAGCCTAACGTTTTCGCTTCGCCATCACCTAAAATAACGGTACGGCTTGATACTTTTCCGTCAAAATATACATTGGCTTTTTTTACTACACTTACGTTATCGAACTTTGGCATTTTTAGCTCCTGCTATTAATTTAAGATTTTGTTAACCCAACAGTGCCTGATACACAAAAACCTTGCAAGTTAAGTGCTGTGAAAATTACTCATTTGGAATCGGGCTTACATTATAGGTCGTACTTTAGCACGCTAATGGTTTAAGGCTAGATATCATGTAAAAATTAAATCATCCCCCAATAATGGAGTCAATTTCACTAATCTAGTTTCATCATTATTTGCCCCTCCAACCCAAGAGTCGAACTCTGATTCAGGGGCATTCCTCATAACCACATCTAAAAGCTCTAAACTACATAACATTCCCATTACACGATAAGATCTATTCCATTCAGATACCCATAGCCACAATGGCTCATCTCCTTTTGATAAATAAAGTTTCATTTTAAAATGTCCCTTTGCAACATCAATTTTACAAGGCTCTAGCCAACTATTACGGCAACTTAGAAAATATTCAAAATCAGGGTTTCCCCAGTCGTTTTTAGGGTAAATTCCAAGTACGTGGGAATGCTTGTGGCAAACTGGTCTAATATTACCTTTCATAAGTGGGTTATCTACAGCTAAAAGCATCATCACCCCTTGAAGGTGCCTAAATGCAAGCTCACATACAAACTCCTCTTTAAGCTGCGGTGGGTAAATAAGCTTTGCTTTAACTGATAATTTGTTCGAAATAAGTCTACTTTCTATTTCTCCATCTGAATCTATTACTAATTTGCCTTTTGTATCGGGGTGATAATCGTGCTTGGCCTTTCTTAAAGCATTTTGGTTCATATCCTCATCTAACTCTCTAGAATCACTATTAAAAAGAGTAACAGTGGAGACATGACGCTCGATATTAGACTTTTTATTATTACAACTAACACAGCTGCGAAATATAAAGTTAAAATCTGTCGGACTATAATACCCTTTGGGAACAAAACTTCTTGCGATGAGGTGCTCTCTGTTAGATTCAACTGCAGCCCCTACTCCTATGTATGTACCACAATATAAACAATTCTGGTTAGATTTTGCTTTATCTTTATGAAACCATACCGTGGGTTGATTATTTTTATATTTATACACCTTGACGATCCTCTAAATAAAAGACTTATTATAAATAATGTTTTAAGCATACATTTAATCGCATATATAACTAATCTTAAAATGTAGGGTCAAAATGAAACTTCTTACTCTATACTGAAAAAGCGTTAGTAATATTACAAAACATAAGCCTTATAAATACTACGCGAAAAACAAGTTTCACGCGTACAATAATTAAAAAACAAACGAAAATATAGCGCAAAGAATAACAAGGGCTGAAGCACTCTCCTAAGGTTTTTCTTAGTACCGCGCCTCAGACTTAAAACTGAGAGCTGACGGCTCAAATTCCCTTCGTTGGGTTTCGCTTCGCTCTAACCAACCTACGAAAAAAGCCCGCGCTGTTTTTCACAGTGCGGGCTTTTCAATTACTTACTTTATTTAATCAAATACTATTAAAAAAGCTCGTTTGCTTTGCTTACAATGTTTGCCACTGTAAAACCAAAGTGCTCAAACAGCTCGCCTGCAGGTGCTGACTCACCAAAGGTAGTCATACCTACTACTGCGCCGTTTAGGCCTACGTACTTGTACCAGTAGTCAGCAATACCAGCTTCTACTGCTACGCGACGTGAAACAGATGCCGGTAATACGCTTTCTTTGTATGCTGCGCTTTGATCTTCAAAGGCATCAGTACATGGCATAGATACAACACGTACCTTTTTACCTTGGCTGCGTAGTTCGCTTGCTGAATCTTGTGCTAGTTGCACTTCAGAGCCCGTCGCAATAAAGATAATCTCTGGATTGCCGTCACAGCTAAGGATGTAACCACCCTTTTTAACATCTGCTAATTGCTGTGCGTCACGTGCTTGTTGCTCAAGACCTTGGCGAGTAAAGATAAGCGATGTAGGGCCGTCTTTACGCTCAATAGCTTGTTGCCATGCAATTGCCGACTCAACTTGGTCACACGGGCGCCAGTTGTATAAGTTAGGCGTTAAACGCATGCTTGCAATTTGCTCAACTGGTTGGTGAGTTGGACCATCTTCACCTAAACCAATTGAATCGTGCGTGTATACAAAAATGCTTGGTTGCTTCATTAATGCAGCCATACGTACAGCATTTTTTGCGTATTCAACAAACATTAAGAACGTAGCACCGTAAGGAATAAAGCCTTTATGAAGGGCAATACCATTCATGATGGCCGACATACCAAACTCACGCACACCGTAGTAAATGTAGTTACCGCTTGCATCATCGCGTGTTAAACCTTTAGAGCCATCCCAAATTGTTAAGTTTGAGCCAGCTAAATCGGCTGAGCCACCCATAAATTCTGGTAATAACGGACCGAACGCATTTAATGCATTTTGCGATGCTTTACGAGACGCTGGGTTTGCTGGGTTTGCTTGTAATTGCTCAATATACGCTTGAGATTTTTCAGCCCAATCGCCAGGCAGTTCGTTGTTAATACGACGCTTGTATTCAGCTGCAAGCTCTGGGTATGCTTTTGCGTATGCTGCAAATTTTTCGTCCCAGCTTGATTCAAGCTGTTGACCTTTTTCTTTGCTATCCCATTGTGCGTAAATATCATCAGGAATTTCGAACGCATCGCCAGTCCAACCTAAAAATTCGCGAGACGCTTTAATTTCGTCATCACCTAGTGGAGCACCATGACAATCGTGGCTACCTGATTTGTTAGGTGAACCATAACCAATAATTGTTTTACAACAAATTAGTGATGGCTTGTCGGTTACACTTTTAGCCTCTGCAATTGCAGCACTTACAGCATCGCTGTCGTGGCCATCAACACCACTAATCACATGCCAACCGTACGCTTTAAAGCGCGCTGGTGTATCATCGGTAAACCAACCTTCTACTTCACCATCGATTGAAATGCCGTTGTCATCCCAAAACGCAACAAGTTTACCAAGGCCTAATGTGCCTGCAAGTGAACCTGCTTCATGTGAAATACCTTCCATAAGGCAACCGTCGCCCATAAATGCATAGGTAAAGTGATCAACAATATCGTGACCTTCACGGTTAAACTGTGCAGCTAGCGCTTTTTCAGCAATTGCCATACCTACGGCATTTGTGATCCCTTGACCTAATGGACCCGTAGTAGTTTCAATTCCTGGTGCATAGCCATATTCAGGGTGACCTGGTGTTTTAGAATGCATTTGACGGAAGTTTTTAATTTCGTCCAGTGGTAAGTCGTAACCACTTAGGTGCAATAGAGAATAGATAAGCATTGAACCGTGGCCGTTTGAAAGAATAAATCTGTCACGGTCAGCCCACTCTGGATTCGTTGGGTTATGTTTTAGATAATCGCGCCATAATACTTCTGCGATATCAGCCATGCCCATAGGGGCTCCAGGGTGACCAGATTTGGCCTTTTGTACTGCGTCCATTGACAAGACGCGAATAGCATTTGCAAGTTCTTTGCGAGATGGCATGAATTCTCCTACCTTTATGTGTATTTGCGCGGGTATTTATGTGTTTGTTTATGCACCCAAGTAACTTGGGTTCGTTTATACCGACCATTCTTACTTATTGTGGGGGCTGTGTGCAATTAAAAACCCTATAAAAGTGAGGCATTATGAATATTTTTTAAGACCAAAAAGTTATTAGTAATTTTATTTAGACGTCTAGGCGTAAAAACACTATGCAAGGTGTTTTGTTTTCGATAAAATACGCCCCTTAATTTTTTAGCGCTAATACCGACGTTTGTGAAGCGCAATATTTGTGAGCAGAATTACAATGGCAAAACATTTATTTACTTCTGAATCAGTTTCTGAAGGTCATCCGGATAAAATCGCCGATCAAATCTCTGATGCGGTACTTGATGCTATCCTAGAGCAAGACTCTCATGCCCGTGTTGCATGCGAAACTTACGTAAAAACCGGTATGGTTATGGTTGGTGGTGAAATCACTACTAGCGCATGGGTTGATATCGAAGAAATTACACGTAAAACAATTCGTGACATTGGCTACACAAATTCAGACATGGGCTTTGATGCCGATTCATGTGCAATTTTAAACACTATTGGTAAACAGTCTCCAGACATTAACCAAGGTGTTGACCGTACTAGCCCAGAAGAGCAAGGCGCTGGCGACCAAGGCTTAATGTTTGGTTACGCATGTAACGAAACAGAAGTACTAATGCCTGCTCCAATTACTTACTCACACCGTTTAGTACAGCGCCAAGCGCAAGTACGCAAAAGCGGCGAGCTTAACTGGTTACGTCCAGATGCAAAATCTCAAGTTACTTTTGCATACGAAAACGGTAAGCCAGTAGGTATTGATGCTGTTGTACTTTCTACTCAGCACAGCGAAGACATTTCGCAAAAAGATTTAGTAGAAGCTGTGATGGAAACAATCATCAAGCCGGTACTTCCTGCAGAACTTATTACAAGTGCAACTAAGTTTTTCATTAACCCAACAGGTCGCTTTGTAATTGGCGGACCAATGGGTGACTGTGGTTTAACTGGTCGTAAAATTATTGTAGATACATACGGTGGTATGGCTCGTCACGGTGGTGGTGCATTCTCTGGTAAAGATCCATCAAAAGTTGACCGTTCAGCAGCATACGCTGCACGTTACGTTGCTAAAAACATTGTTGCTGCTGGTCTTGCTGACAAGTGTGAGCTACAAGTTTCTTACGCTATTGGTGTTGCAGAGCCTACTTCTATCAGCGTTGAAACGTTTGGTACAAGCAAGCTAGAAGAAAGCCGTTTAATCGAGCTTATTCGTGAACACTTTGACCTACGCCCTTACGGCTTAATTCAAATGCTTGATTTAGAGCGCCCTATCTACCTTCCTACAGCGGCTTACGGCCACTTTGGTCGTGACGAATTCCCTTGGGAACGTACAGATAAAGCAGACGCACTTCGCGCAGCCGCCGGTCTTTAAGCCAAAATTGTTGTAGTAAATTAAAAACGGCCCTTTTAAGGGCCGTTTTTGCATCTAAAACTTATGAGTTATATTGTTTGTAGAGCGTCTACAAAATAACTATTAAATCAACCTCGAATTCTTTTGTACTTTAGGTATATACTCATTTCATTATAAAAGCTTTAGGGATAGTTAAATGGCCGATAACTTTCGCGTTATATTTGCAGGACTTGCCGATAACGTTGACATAAAAACAGCATGTACAAATTTAGCTGTAAAATTAAAAACGTCAGATGAAAAAGTAGCTCTTTTTTTTAAAGGTAAGCCACTGTTTGCACCAAGCGATAAAGACAAAGCGTTAAAACAGGCTAAGTTACTAGCAAGCTTAGGTATTAAAAGTAAGCTTCAAGCTGTTTCAAACATCATTCAAAATGGCTCAAACCCTGCTGCAAATAACAATCAACGTGATGAACGTATTTTTGATGCACTCGATTACATCACTAGCAGCTTAATTCGCCTTGAAGAAAAGTTAGACGAGTTAGAGCAACGCCTTCCTGAAGCTCAATTAAAAGCACCAGACGAAAGTATTGACGAATGGCAAGGTGACGATCTAATGCTAGATGATGATTTAGCGCCTCCTAAAAAACGCAGTAACTTACTTTTATATTCATTGATTGCAACTGCCACAATTTTGCTAGTCGTACTGGCTGTTTTTTTAATTTTTCCCGATTTATTCTCTTTTTAAGAATGGTTAATTAATTTAATGAGCAATAAACGCGCAAAAATAAGAGCAAAAATTCGTAACACCCGTAAAAACTTGTCAAATAATCAGCAAATAATTGCTGCGCAATCGCTAAAAATGAATTTTATTCAACATTTAAAAAGCGAAAAAACAACGAATTCAAAGCATATTGCCATTTACTTAAGTAACGATGGGGAGCTAGACACTTCATTGTTAATTAAAGAATTATGGAGTTTAAACCATACCGTTTACCTACCTATAATACACCCATTCAATGGCGCTAATTTACTATTTCAGCGCTATGAGAAAAACTCACCCATGAGAGCAAATCGCTATGGTATCTTGGAGCCTAAGCTGAACTGCTCTCAAATATGCCCATTACCAGTGCTTGATTACCTCCTTATGCCATTAGTTGCATTTGATAAACAAGGTAATCGCCTAGGAATGGGAGGTGGGTTTTACGACCGGACATTGGCGCGTTTACATGAACAAAATTGGCAAAAACCACAACTAATTGGCCTTGCACATGAATGCCAAAAAGTTGAGGCCCTACCAATCGAGTCGTGGGATGTACCACTTAAAACCATTATCACCCCAGATAAAACATACTGTTGGTAACAATTAAATTTGATTACTAACCGCATATTTCTGACATACATGAGCACAAAGCAATGACACAAGATGAATTAAAAAAAGCAGCTGCTTGGGCAGCACTCGAGTTTGTAAAAGAAAACACTATTGTAGGTGTGGGTACAGGCTCTACTGTTAATCACTTTATTGATGCCCTTGGCTCAGTAAAGGACACTATTGTAGGCGCTGTATCAAGCTCAGAAGCCTCAACCGCACGCCTACAAGCGTTAGGTATTGAAGTATTTGAGCTTAATAACGTTGCTGCTTTAGATGTATACGTTGACGGCGCTGACGAAATAAACGATCAAAACGAAATGATTAAAGGTGGCGGTGCAGCCCTTACTCGCGAAAAAATAGTAGCCGCTGTAGCTAAACAATTTGTGTGCATTGTAGATGACACCAAATTAGTAAAAACATTAGGCGACTTCCCGCTTCCGGTAGAAGTTATTCCAATGGCTCGCAGCTACGTTGCACGAGAATTATTAAAGCTTGGTGGTGACCCTGTTTATCGACAAGGCGTAGTTACCGATAACGGTAACGTTATATTAGATGTATTTAACTTAAAAATTACCAATGCTAAACAACTTGAAGCACAAATAAATTCAATTGTTGGCGTAGTTACCAACGGCCTATTTGCAATGCGTGGTGCTGATAAAGTGATTATCGGTACTAAAAATGGGCCACAAATTAAATAGGATGAGGTTATGAGTAAGGTATCGTTAGCAAAAGACAAAATTAAAATTCTCTTGCTTGAAGGTGTTCACCAAAGCGCTGTTGAAACGCTAAAACGTAACGGTTACAGCAATATCGACTACGTTAAAACATCCTTACCTGAGGACGAATTAAAAGAGCGCATTAAAGATGTTCACTTTGTAGGACTTCGTTCTCGTACTCATATTAACCAAGCCGTATTAGACTCAGCTGACAAGCTAGTTGCTGTTGGGTGTTTTTGTATTGGTACAAACCAAGTTGATTTAGATGCAGCACGCGAACGCGGTATTGCTGTATTTAACGCACCATTTTCTAATACTCGTTCAGTTGCTGAACTTGTACTTGGTGAAATCCTACTTTTATTACGCGGTATTCCAGAGCGTAATGCAGCGGCTCATCGTGGTGGCTGGTTAAAAACAGCAAATGGTTCGTTTGAAGCACGTGGTAAAACGTTAGGTATTATTGGTTACGGTCACATTGGTACTCAGCTAGGCATTATGGCTGAAAACATTGGTATGAACGTAGAATATTACGATATCGAAGATAAGCTATCTCTTGGTAATGCAAAACAAGTGCATAACCTAACTCAGTTATTACAACGCTCTGATATTATTAGCTTACACGTACCAGAAACACCGCAAACTAAAAACCTAATTGGCACAGCAGAACTTGCTGTTATGAAGCAGGGATCTATTTTGATCAACGCTTCACGCGGTACCGTAGTTGATATTGATGCACTTGCAGAAGCACTAACAGAGAAAAAACTAAGTGGTGCAGCAATCGATGTGTTCCCTACTGAGCCAAAATCTAACGATGAAGAATTTGTATCGCCACTGCGCCAATTCGACAATGTTATTTTAACGCCGCACATTGGTGGTTCTACACAAGAAGCACAAGAAAACATTGGTATTGAAGTAGCGGGTAAACTGGCTAAATACTCAGATAATGGCTCAACTATTACTGCCGTTAACTTCCCTGAAGTATCGCTGCCTGAGCTTGCTAATCGTAGCCGTTTATTACACGTGCACCACAACCGCCCTGGTGTACTAACGCAAATTAACCAAGCGTTTGCACAGCACGGTATTAACATTGCTGCGCAATACCTACAAACAGACGCATCTATTGGTTATGTAGTTATTGATGTAGATACAGATCAATCTGAAGTAGCACTTAAAGAACTAAGCGCTGTTGAGGGTACAATTAGAGCACGTATTTTGCATTAATAAGTACTTTTGATATTAAGAAGGGTCCTTATGGACCCTTTTTTGTATTTAGATTACATATACTTTCTTAAGTATTTTTTGAATACCGGATCTGTTGCAGCCAACTCTTTTTGCTCAGCTAATATCTCTTTTAAAATAGCACCTGAGGTAAGCGGGTTTGCAAGTACCACTCTAAATACAACTGTAGGTTGATTGTCGTATTTAGAAGGCGTTAAACGAGTACGTGATACAAATGAGCGACCTGACTCTCGCTGACGTTTTTGCATACTGGCAGTAAAACGATTCAGAGAGGCAAAAATATCTAACCGAGTTGCAGCATCTGCATCGGCTATTGCTTGTTTAATTTGCTTAGGTACATAACGATACGTTAATAAGCACAATTCAGGTTCTGAAATAAGCTCAAAATCTTCATCAGCTTTAATTAAATCAGCAAAGTAATGTGCTTTTTTGATACTTCGATCAATCAGCATTTCGTAACCTTTACGACCAATAACACGTAAGCAAGCATGTACTAACATTGCCATACCAGGTCGGCTGCCTTCAAGCGTGTGGCTACCTAAGTCTTTTGAACCTTTACGTAATATGTACTCAGCGTGATGCTCTATTGCATCAGTTGCAGCGGGATCTTTAAATAAAACTAAGCCCGCTCCCATTGGTACATACATTTGTTTATGTGCATCGATGGTAATTGAATCTGCTCGCTCAATCCCTTTAAGTAAAGGGCGATGCGTGTTCGATAAAAGGGTCGCTCCTCCCCATGCAGCATCTACATGAAAATGGCAGTTAATGTCTTGTGCTAAGTCGGCCATTTCATCAAGTGGGTCAATATTACCGGTTTCGGTTGTACCCGCTACCCCAATAATCGCCATTACTTTAATGCCTTGCGATTCAAGCTCACGTGCTTTTTCGCGCATAGCTCCTACATCAACTTTATTATTTTCGCAGGTTTTAATACCAATTAAGTTATCGCGGCCAATACCGAGTAAATCAACCGATTTACCTAATGAGTAATGTCCCCGCTCTGATATTAATACTGCTAAACCTTTATAGCCGTAATGCAGCATACCGGCAATTAGGCCTTGTGCGCCGATACCTCTAAAATCGCCATCGGGTTTTAATAAGCGGTTTCGAGCAATCCAAAGCGCAGTAATATTAGCGACCGTTCCACCAGAGCAAAATGCACCTAATGAGGTTTTAGCACTGTGCATCCATTTAGAATAAAATGAATCTTCTTGCCCATAAGCTAAATGATGCATCATTCCAAGCACTTGACGCTCAAGAGGCGTAAACGCTTTAGACGTTTCTATTTTTACTAGATTTTGATTTAGCCCTACCATCAATTTTGACAGCGGTAATAAGAAATGCGGTAAGGCAGAGGTCATGTGACCAATAAAGCTAGGCGCAGCTGTATGCACAGAATGTGCAACAAGTTGCTCCATTATGTCTTGGGCATAAGCAGATACAAACGTTGGATCCTCTGGGATCACTGCCGACTGAAAATCTTTTTCGATTTCATGTAATGGTTTTTCAATTGCCGCTATATTTTCGTTTAGAAAACCTGCTAAATTACTCGAAATTTCAAGCTCGATTTTGCTTAAAGTTGAGTCTGGCGCTTCAGGTACAGTAAATATACGCTTAAGGCTTTCTTTAGAGGCGACGGCACAACGCTTTTGATCCATCTCAATACCTAGTGTGTGTAGCTAAAACACGCGCTTACCCATCAAAAACGCCTACTTATTAAGACATTTAGAGCAATCGTGTTTCTTTAAAAATTGCGCTAACTTTACTGCAATATAACTAAAATGTCTCGTTTAAACCTATAAAAGCAATCAAAGCGATGACAAAAAAATGATAATTTAATTAAAACTCTTCCAAACCTAATTATTTATTGGGCATTTACTTATTTTGGGTATAATAAATTTGATAACAAAAAAGGGACACATATGTCAGAAGGAAGAGTCAAAGCTAGTTGGATAGTGGCAGGCTTTAGCTTGTTTTTAATAAGCTTGCTTACCTACGTTTACTACACTTACCAAACCACACGTGCTGAAATAATGCAGTCGGTTGATAATCGCTTACTTAATGCAGCCACCAGCGTTAAACATATTTTAGGTGAAAATTACTTAAGTGCGGTTAATCAAGGCGACAACATAAGTTTTTCTTACTATCAAAATAAAAGTAAACAACTATCTGAGTTTGCTCAAGCACTTGATATTGCTTATGTGTATTCAATGATTTTAAAAGACGGCAAGGTTCTTTTTAGTGCATCAAGTTACACGCAAGACGATCAAAATAACGGCAAAGTAACTCAATTTTTAGATCTCTATCCTGAAGCCACCGATACCAACCTAAGTGCTTTTTATTCAACAGAGCCTGTATTTGAAATATCGAGCGATCAGTGGGGTCACTTTAAAACTATTTTTATTCCTTACGTTGACCCTATTAACGGCAATACCTATTTAACGGGTGCCGATATAACTATTTACAATTTAAACGAGAAACTTAAAGAAAGCGTATCAAAAGCTGCTGCAATGGCTAGCTTCTTCTTTTTTATCGCAATACTTGTTGCCGCCATATATATTTATTTACTAAAGCGCTCTTTAGCAACTGACTCAAGTACTGGTTTTTCAAATCATATTGCACTTGAGTACTTTATTAAAAAAAGTAATGCCCATCACATGCAATTAGCCGTTATTTGGGTTAATGAAATAGAAGATATAAACAGTTTTTACGGCACGGAAGTGGGTGATAAAGTAATGAAAAACTTACTTATTCACTTTAAACTCAGAAGCTCTGCGCATTGCCATATATACAGACTAGCAACAAATAAAATAGTATTACTCGCGCCTAAAGAAATGAGCAATGACGAATTTACCGATCTCGTAAAAACATATAACTTTAATACCCCAGTGTTAACTGACCCTTTTATTTACATAACCCTATGTGCAGGTATTGCCAGTGGCAATAAATCGCTACTACTTGAAAACGCTCATATAGCGGCACTGCAAGCTAAACAAGGTAGGCATAGCGTAGTTAACTACTCAAAAGCGCTACACGATGTAAAAACGCAATATCAATACAATGTTGAAATGGCTAAAGAGGTGCGTGAAGCGTTTGATAACAACCGTATAGTGCCTTACTTTCAACCCATTATTGATATAAATACCAATAATGTCGTTCAATATGAATGCTTAGCTCGAATGGTAACGGCGCGAGGGGAAGTATTAAAACCTGATGCATTTTTAAATGTTGTTACCCGCTCAAGAATGGACGGCATACTTACCCGTACTCTATTTTCACAATGTGTTAGCCGCTTTAGAAAAACCGATATTTGCTGGAGCTTAAATATAACAGCACAAGATATGCTCGACCCTAATTTAAGCGAGTTTATTGCGTACGAACTTAAGCGTTACCCGCACCCTGGGAATATCACGTTAGAGCTTTTAGAAACCCAGGCAATTGCTAACTTTTCTGAGGTAAAAGCATTTATTGGTATGGTTAAAACGAAAGGCGTTAAGGTTATTATTGATAACTTTGGTAGTGGATACTCAAATATATCAAACGTACTTAAGCTTGAAGTGGACGGTATTAAGCTAGATGGCGCACTAATAAAGCAAATAGTGAATGACAAAGATATTTACGTGTTTATTGAGCACATAGCCAGTTTTGCTAATCAGCTGGGCTTGCAATTAATGGCGGAGTCGGTAGAAAATGTAACCATCGTAACCGCACTTAAAAAAGCAAATGTGACACTAATGCAAGGCAACTACTTTGCCCACCCAGTGCCACATGTTAGTACGGTTATAGAAGAAGAATTAGCACTTTAACTTACTTTAGCGAGGTAAGTTAATAACGAGTCGGTGGCTTTGCTGGCCACTGGCCCAGTATTTACGCTCAAAAGGCGTAATGGCATCGTCTGACTCATAAAGCGTTACATCGCAAGGGTTGCCTGTTAATTCAAGCGCCCGAGCAAACTCCTTAACGTAAATATCCCAATTGCTGCGCACTTCTAATTTTCCACCTAACTTAACGATAAATGGAAAAATAGCCGCGCCATGCCAGCGTCTACGAATATGCTTAGACTTAGGCCACGGGTTTGGATACAACAAATAATGGTGCGTAGGTTGCCAATTAGCAGCTACCGCTAAACGCCAAAAGTCATTTAAGTCTGCTTGCACTAAGATGTACTGACCACTGTCGGTTTGCTTATATTCAACATCGTGCTTATCTAATCGGTGCGACGATTTATCAATACCAATTATAAGTGCATCAGGGTGGCGCTTAGCTAAGTTAGCTGAGCTTTCACCCACGCCACAACACGAGTCTAAAATAAGCGGGCCACTAAAGGCTTGTACTTTAGCATTAACCTCGTCAAATGCGGCTTGGGTATGCGCTGCAATTGGCTTTTTAAATTCAGCATCTAAGTGCTTATTTACTATTTCATCAAGCTTTTCGTGAATACCCGCTTGATTAGATACAATACTACGTGAATTTGCATCACTCATTAGTGTCTTAGCCCCACACCTTTTTTGATCAATGTAAGCGCTAATGTAAATAACGCTGTTATAAATACTAAAATAACCCCAAGAGCCACGCTCAAATCAACATCCGACACACCTAAAAAGCCATAACGAAATGCGTTAACCATATAAATTATAGGGTTGATTTGTGATACATTCTGCCAAAACTCAGGCAGCAACGTAATTGAATAAAATACACCGCCTAAGTAAGTTAATGGCGTTAAAATGAAGGTGGGGATAATGCTTATATCGTCAAAACTGTTTGCGTAAATTGCATTAATTAAACCACCTAAAGCAAATACAGCTGAGGTTAAAATAACCGTCGCCATAATTACAAAAATATTATGAATTTGAATATCAACAAATAATAACGACACACAGGTAACTATAAAGCCCACCATAATACCGCGCGTCATACCGCCACCCATATAACCTAGAACAATGATGTAGTTAGGTACAGGTGCAACTAAAAGCTCTTCAATGCTTTTTTGAAACTTTGTTGAGTAAAAACTAGAGGCTACATTGGAATAAGAGTTAGTAATAACTGACATCATTATAAGGCCAGGCACAATAAACTCCATATAACTAAAGCCGCCCATGTCGCCAATTCGTGAACCAATTAAATTACCAAAAATAACAAAATATAAGCTCATCGTAATTGCTGGCGGTACTAAGGTTTGCACCCAAATACGTAAAAAACGTATACATTCTTTAATCCATAAACTTTTTAGCGCTACGCCATATTTAAACATTTATTCGCCCCGCCCTTGCTCTAATAATCCTACAAATAATTCTTCTAGTCTGTTTGCTTTATTTCGCATACTCAACACTGTATTACCTTGAGTTGTTAATGCGCTAAATACCGCGTTTAAGCCCTGTGATTTAGCTACTTCGACTTCAATAGTATGATCATCCGCCATGGTAAATTTGTAGCCATCAAGCGTTACAGGGTTTGCTGGCATTTTTAAATCTAAAATAAAAGTTTCTTTATCAAGCTTTGCAAGCAATGCTTTAATCGTGGTGTTTTCAACAATTCGACCAGAATCAATAATAGCGATGTTTTTACACAGCAGCTCTGCTTCTTCAAGATAATGCGTAGTTAAAATAATAGTAACGCCTTGCTCATTTATTTGGCGTAAAAAATCCCACATTGAACGACGAAGTTCTATGTCTACCCCCGCGGTTGGCTCATCAAGTATAAGCAACTTAGGTTCGTGCATAAGGGCACGCGCAATCATTAATCGGCGTTTCATACCGCCTGAAAGCGTACGCGCTTGCTTGTCTTTTTTCTCTAATAAACCAAGCTGCGCTAAGTATTTATCAGCACGTTTATGCGCTTCAGCGCGAGGTACTCCATAATAACCAGCTTGATTAACAAGTATTTGGCTAAGCGTTTCAAACTGACTAAAGTTAAACTCTTGTGGCACTAGGCCTAAATGCGCTTTTGCAGCTTCTAAATCAGTATCAATATCGCAACCGAATACTTCTACTTTGCCTTTTGTTTTATTAACAAGCGACGAAATAACACCAATCGTGGTTGATTTACCGGCTCCGTTTGGACCAAGCAAAGCGAAAAAATCACCTTCATGAACTTGTAAATCAACGCCTTTAATAGCCTCAACACCATTTTTATAAACCTTGGTAAGGCCTTCTATATTTAAAGCAATATTTTGCTTATTCATTACTTACCCTCACCATAACCCCAACGTTTTGTTAGGTTATGTTCAATATTTAAATGATCTAAAATTCTAGCCACCATAAAATCAACTAAGTCTTCAATACTTTGTGGCTTATGATAAAAACCGGGTGCTGCTGGCATAATTGTCACCCCTAAACGAGATAACTTAAGCATGTTTTCTAAATGGATTTCGTTAAATGGTGTTTCGCGTGGCACTAAAATTAGCTGACCGCGTTCTTTAATTACCACATCAGCGGCGCGCTCTAATAAATTATCTGAAGCCCCTACCGCAATTGCAGAAACCGACCCAGCACTACACGGGCATACCACCATTTTTTTAGGCGCCGCAGAGCCCGAAGCCACAGGGCTAAACCAGTTATCTTTACCGTATACTTTTAACTGCCCAGATTTAGCATTAAACAGCGTACTTAACTGCTCAGTGGCTTTGTCTTCATTGCCAGAGAGCTTAATATTTGATTCTGTATCAAGCACCACTCGCGCTGCACTTGAGATAAGTACGTAAACTTGAAATTGCTGCTCAAGCAATACTTCAAGTAACCTTAAACCATAAGGCGCACCTGATGCACCGCTAAAAGCGAGCGTAATTCTATCTTTAAATTGCACACTATTCTCCGCTGTATTTATCAGCTAAACCATCAACAAGGTGTTGATGAAGGCCATTAAAACCGCCATTGCTCATAATTAAAATATGTTGATTAGGCTCAATATTTTCAAGCACCGTATCAATAATTGTTTGTGTGCTGCTAAAGCACTGCATACCAGCTTTATCTGCTTGCTCTTTTAGCGACCAATTTAGATTCTCTGGTTCAAAAAGTAGTACGTCGTCAGCATCACGCAGTGAATCTAATAATGTATATTGATGCACACCCATTTTCATTGTGTTTGAGCGCGGCTCTAAAATAGCGATAATTTTTTCATCGCCTACTTTTGCGCGCAGTCCTGCAAGCGTAGTTTTAATTGCTGTTGGGTGATGCGCAAAATCGTCATACACCTTAATATTATTTATATCAGCCTTTAGTTCCATGCGTCTTTTAGGACTAATAAACTCTCCTAAGGCATCAATACTATGATCAATGGCTATACCCACATGGCGCGCTGCTGCGATAGTCATAATCGCATTTTTAACGTTATGCTCACCGAATGATTGCCAGCGAACAGCGCCTTGCTTTTCGTTATTTAAAAGTACATTAAACTCACTACCATCAGCTTTTATTAATTCATAGCCCCAGTCATCACCGAGGGTTTCGCTTTCGCTCCAAAGCCCTTGTGCTATTACGTCATTAAGCGCTACGTCTTGCTTTGGCCAAATTACTTTGCCGCTTTGAGGTAATGTACGCATTAAGTGATGAAATTGTTTTTTTATTGCGTTTAAATCTTCAAAAATATCAGCATGATCAAATTCAAGATTATTTAAAATAAGTGTACGCGGAAGGTAATGGACAAACTTACTGCGCTTATCAAAAAAAGCAGTATCGTATTCATCCGCTTCAATAACAAAAAATGGCGTTTCACCTATTTTGGCCGATACACCAAAATTTTGGACGATACCGCCAATTAAAAAACCAGGCTTTAAACCCGCATATTCTAAAACCCATGCCAGCATACTCGCCGTGGTCGTTTTTCCATGAGTACCCGCTACAGCAAGTACCCATGAGTTTTGTAATAAATTATGCTTAAGCCACTCAGGGCCTGAAGTGTAAGGCAGACCTTTATCAAGCACATATTCAACACACGGGTTACCACGGCTCATTGCATTACCAATAACAATCATGTCTGGCTTTGGCTCTAATTGAGATACGTTGTAGCCTTGAGTTAACTCAATGCCAAGCTCTTCAAGTTGCGTACTCATTGGTGGGTAAACATTTTGATCAGAGCCTGTTACTTTATGGCCCAACGATTTAGCAATAGCAGCAATACCGCCCATAAACGTGCCACAAATGCCCAAAATATGTATATGCATATACTTTCCTTAAATCGTATGCTCACTTTGCAGCTATGCAAAGTTTAATGGCGCTATAATGCCAAAATTCGTGCTTAGTTACTATGTACGTCTACACAATTCACTCGTGCCAAAAACACGTTAATCAATTTTTTAAACGCTAAAAATTAAAAAATAGGCACGTTCACCTACCCTGTATTGCTTTTAATCAATTATTATCAATGTTATAAACCAGCTTGCTGTATAACTTTAAAACTTAAAAAGGACTTAATATGAAAAAACTATTCTTTATAGCCTGTATTTTACTTAGTCAAAAAAGCTTTGCTTTGGAATTTGCTAAGTACCCAATAGAACTAAGTTCGGGCGAAGGCGTTAATGTTGTTATTGCCCCCACAACAGATAAAAAACAAGCTTTAATAAAAGTAACAGGCATAAACCATGATATTGATGGCATCGTATTTTTAACCGATTTAAAACCTCATGGTAGTAATAAAGCTTACAAATATACTTACGATGGTACACAAAGAAGTTTAGTAAGTGTTGAGGAAGGCTACCGCTGTTGCTCTTACAATCTTTATATTCCAGACACTCGTGATGGAATTTACTTATCAAAAAAAGAAGAGTCAAACCCTGCCATTGTTGAAGATTTAAAAGCCCAATACGATCAACAATTAAATAAAGGTACTCAAGCTAAACTAGCGAAGTTTAATCGTGAAAAGCATTTAGGGTATCAACAAAAAAATATAGCTGCCGCTAATAGCGAAATAGATAAGCAATGCGGATTAAAAATAAATACCAATGTTGATTGGGAAAGCATTGATGATGAAAACCTAAAAGAATATCCAGTGGGTTCATTTTGTGCACAAGTTGCAAACGAAATGGCATACATGTGCGAAAAAGACCAAAGTTTTAAAAACGACATAGCTCAGTTCAATGCTATCGAATGTAAATTTACTAATGAGCTAAAACTACGTAAAAATGGTAATACACTTATATTTAAAACAGCGCCAAAAGCCGCTAACCAACGCCGCTTTATTGAAGCTTATTTATTAAATTTATAAGCTGAGTTTAAAACCAAAAAAAGCACCTAAAGGTGCTTTTTTTGGTTTTACTAATTAAGTTTGTTTATAGCGTTAAAAATACAATCAAACCGACACCGAGTAATAAACGATATATTACAAATGGCAACATACCCATTCGCTCTATTACTTTTAAAAACATAAATATACATGCATAAGCCGATAAGAACGATAGCACCACACCAAGCAATAATGTATTCCAATCAACTACATGGTCACCCAGTGCAAGCTCTGCAATATAATAAAGCCCCATCATAGAAATAATCGGAATCGCTAGTAAAAACGAAAAACGCGCTGCGCTTTGCTTATTCATACCCAACATTAAACCAGCTGTCATCGTGATACCTGATCGAGAAGTACCCGGGATCATTGCAACAGCTTGTGCAAAACCAATGATAAGTGCCGTTTTCCAATTGAGCTGATAAATAGTTTTAATTTGCTTCCCTTTTGCATCCGCGTACCAAAGCAATAAACCAAATACAATTGTGGTAGTAGCAATAACCCAAGCGCTTCGCAGGTATAACTCAATAAAGTCTTTTAAAAGTAATCCTAAAATAGCGGCAGGCACTGTACCTAGTATAATCCACCAGCCTAATTTACTGTCATCGGTAGTGCCTTGCTTACCAAAAGATTTAAACCATGCGCTTAGTATATCTACTACTTCTTTACGAAAATAAATAACAACGGCTATTAAAGTACCAACATGTACTGCTACGTCAAACGCAAGCCCTTGATCTTCCCAGCCTAAAATTTGCGATGGGAGAATTAAATGCGCAGAACTCGATATTGGTAAAAACTCAGTAAATCCCTGTATGAGGGCTAAAATAATTATTTCGATAATACTCATAGGTTAGAAAACTCCACCTTCCATAGCTTTTGTTGAGGGTTATTATATTCATTCCATAACTGCGCAATCGTTTGCTTAGCTACAGGATGATAAAAATCTGGGGCAACCTCACTCAGAGGTTGTAATACAAATGCATTTTTAGTTATTTCATCACGTGGTAATTGCGCTGGGGAATCGCAAGTTACATCATCATAAAACAGTAAATCTAAATCGAGCGTTCGTGGACTAAATTTTTTATCGTTCGCTGTACGCCCATTATCACGCTCTATTTGTTTTAATAAAGCGCATACATCAGCAAGCGACATATCAGTTGTAGCGCCAACTACTGAATTATAAAAATTATTGCCAGCAAACCCAACTGCTTCACTTTCAAAAACAGACGAGTGCACAATGTGCTCAAAGTGCTGCTTAAGTGCTATTAATGCACATTGTATATAATGCGCTTTATTTATATTTGACCCTAGGCTGATATAAATTTGAGCCATTTAGTCAGTTGCCTTAACACGTGTAATTTCAACACCCACAGTTTGTGCTTGTGCTACTGCTGCAGGTTTACTTACTCTTATAGTAACTTGTGGCGTATTAAACTCGCTTAAAATAATCTCAGCCAACTGCTCAACCAAAGTCTCTAGCAACTCAACAGGTTTTGCAGTGCTGTGCTTAATAACGCGTTCGCTTACTTTTGAGTAATCCAGTGCTAAATTAATATCGTCATTTGCGGCTGCAGGCTTAATATCACTAAGCATTTCAATATCAAAATAAAGGCTCTGTTTACTTTCTTTTTCAAAGTCGTACACTCCAATAATAGTGTCGACGTGCAATTGAGATATAAAAACCTTATCCATTGATACTCCAAATAACAACAAACGACTAAGCAACTATACAAAGCATCAATAAAATTAATACTGTATATGGTTTAGCCAGTGTTTAAATATGTGAAAATAACTTCTACAATAGCAAAATAAACAAACTAGCTATTAAATAGCCTGTTAATAATTTTCACGATAAATTTTGCTGCCAATAATAACTTAAAAGTACTATCAATTGGTATAGCAATTAAAAAATAAGGAAGCGTGTGTTAGCCACTTTAATGTTTGTTTTAGCTTATTTACTTGGGTCGATTTCGTCGGCTATTTTAGTGTCGCGGTTGTTCAAACTCCCTGACCCTCGTAATAGTGGTTCTAACAACCCAGGGGCTACAAATGTTTATAGATTAGGCGGAGCATTTCCGGCTTGCTTGGTTTTAGTGTTTGATATTTTAAAAGGCACTATTCCAGTATGGGGAGCTTATTTTTTAGAAGTTGAACCTTTAGAGCTTGGTTTAGTCGCTGTAGCAGCTTGCTTAGGCCATATGTACCCACTGTTTTTTAGCTTCAAAGGCGGTAAAGCCGTAGCAACGGCATTTGGCTCATTATTACCTATTGGCTTATCATTGGCTGGTTTACTTGTATGCACTTGGTTAGTTATAGTGGCTATAACACGCTATTCATCACTTGCGGCGCTTGTGGCAGTCTCTTTAGCACCTTTATATACATGGCTGATAAAACCACTTTATACTCTTCCCGTTACCTTTATTACGTTGTTAGTTATATTTCGTCACCGTACTAATATTATTAGATTATTTAGTGGGGAAGAACCAAAAGTAGGCGCTAAAAAAGCACCCACTGATGAAAACGAAAACAGTTAACGTAAGAATAATACCAATTTTATTAAAAACATAATCATTCTAGCGTATTAAATAACTCACTAACTACGTTAAAAATTATTTATATAGAACAACTATGTATCATAATTTTAGCCTTGTTATTGAGCTATTTTCTTATCGCTATAATAGATCACTAATTTAATGCAATTGGTATAATTAAATAGGCTCAAGACTATCTATTGGCCAACGCGGTTTAGTTTTCATATCAAGACTTGCAAACTGACCGGCTTTTAAACGTTGCATTCCTGCATAAGCAATCATTGCACCATTGTCGGTACAAAATTCAGTACGCGGATAAAAAACTTCGCCTTTCATACCTTTCATTACGCGTTCAAGCTGCAATCGAAGCTGTGTATTTGCACTTACGCCACCGGCGATTACTAAACGCTTAATACCTGTTTGTTTAAGCGCTCGCTTGCACTTAATAACGAGCGTATCAATAACCGCTGTTTGAAATGCATGCGCTATATCAGCTTTAGTTTGATCGTCGTCGTCATTTTCACGAATAGTGATTGATGCTGCAGTTTTTAAACCACTAAAACTAAAATCAAGACCTGGTTTGTCAGTCATCGGGCGAGGAAAAATAAAGCGCTTCGCAACGCCTTGTTCGGCCATTTTAGCTAAGCGGGGACCTCCAGGGTAGTCAAGACCAAGTAACTTAGCCGTTTTATCAAAGGCTTCGCCTGCGGCATCATCAACTGACTCACCTAGTACTTCGTATTGTCCAATACCCGCTACTTTAACCATCATGGTATGACCGCCCGATACAAGCAATGCAATAAACGGAAACTCAGGAATATTTTCTTCAAGCATAGGAGCAAGTAAATGCCCTTCCATATGATGAACAGCAACAGCTGGAATATCCCAACCGTATGCTAATGAACGACCAATAGAAGTACCTACCAATAATGCACCAACTAAACCTGGGCCTGCAGTATAAGCAATGCCATCTAAGTCTTCGGGGCCACAACCCGCTTGTGCAAATGCTGCGTCTATAAGTGGTAGCGTTTTACGAACATGATCGCGCGATGCAAGTTCCGGCACTACGCCGCCATAATCAGCGTGTACTTTTACTTGGCTGTATAATTGATGAGCTAACAAGCCTTTTTCGTCATCGTATATTGCAATACCCGTTTCATCGCATGACGATTCAATGCCTAAAATTCGCACTGTACTTCTCCTGCCTTTAAAATTTCACTTCGCTGTTTTTATAACGTAAGACCAATATTTGTTTGGCCATCTTCTAGGGCAAACTTTTTAAGTGCTTTTACGCTATCGGAGGTAATACGCCCCATATTTTCTACAAAATCAATTAGCTCACCTAATACTTCAATTTCGTATTGCATTAATGGATGCTCTCTAACAGCTGTGTTATCTGCAACCTCACCTTCAACCGTCATTTGATATTCAATAAAGCGAGCCACTGTTGCTTGAGATATTTTACTGACACTAATGAACTCTTGCTCATCTTGCGCCATTAAACCGTGCATTAAACTAAGTAAAGACGTTGCAGCATCAATAGCAGGGTAAGTACCAAACATATCAAAATCAGCAAGTTCAGGAACATTCGGTTCTATTTTTTCAACTTGTTTTTCGAGATCTATTTTACTTTTAGGCAGTAATATTTTTTCCCAACAAACATTAAGCGAATTACGAAGTAAGGTTTCATCACCAAACCCCGTTGCTTCGCTAAATAAACCGTAATTTGGCAGCATTCGCTCTATTAAAGCACTTGCTAAAACAGCTTTTTGTAAATAGTTAAGCTCTCTAATACGCTGAAAATTATTTGCTTTAGTCATTCTTTAACGTCTCACACGACCAACAAAAATCAAATGTTGATCCATTATGCTCATTACAGTTAGGGCATACCCAATCTGGAGCGGATTGTTTTACTTGTTGATAGTTTACCAATATTTGGCGCGCATGGCGCTCTTTTATCGCATAAACCTGCACACTAACTTGTGCTTGATCAAATGGAATTTCTCCCAATGCGCCTTGGAGCATCTCACCTTTTATTTTGCATTCAATGCCACTGGTTTGTATTAAACCTTTAATAATATTAGCTTCAAGGGTATTTTCGGCTTTATGAATTGTAACCCATTGAAAAGAGCTATCAGTTGAATTTTTATTATTAATATTTTGCAATATTCACCTCATTTATTTTGTGTTATCAATATCCTGCGCTAGATTATTAGCATACTAACATGCTGCACTTTTAAGGAATAAACATGACACTTACAACCCCGGGCTTACTTTTTCCGGCCATATCGCTGCTATTATTAGCCTATACAAACCGATTTTTAGTTTTAGCGCAATTAATTAGGGAGTTAAATGCGCGCGAAGGTGAATCTATTCGACCTGTTGTAGTCGCTCAAATCACTAACTTACGTAAACGAATAAACTTAATCAGAACAATGCAAGTATACGGCGTAGCCTCTTTTTTACTGTGTACACTATCAATGTTTGCTCTATTTATTGAATTTAATACCACGGGGATTATTTTATTTGGCATTAGCTTAGCTTGCTTAAGTTTATCGTTATTAACGTCTTTATTTGAAATACATATTTCCTGCGATGCGATTGAGATAGAACTGCAAAGCATCGAAAACAAACCATTAAGCAGCCGAATAAATCGAAATTTCATAAAGTAAGTTCATATACAGCAAGTGCCCTATTATTTGTCATAATCATGTTATATGTACGCCTCATTTTGGGGCGTACCTTTTATTATTTAAAACAATTAATTTCCAGCCCTCCAACTAACCTACTGACTAAAAATAACTTAATCTAAGCAATTAATTGCAAAAATATAGATAAAGAACAACAAAAAACTGATTATTAATTATAAAAGCAATACTATTTGGTCGCTTTTCTCTTTAATTAATACTAAAAGGGGGGTATCCTTCTGGAAACACGTATGAACTTACAAAAGTATATCAATATAGAATTTTACTAAACTTTAGAATAAAAATTAATATATTTGATGTCCGTAGTATCTGCGACTTACTTATAAAAAGGGACTATAAAGTGAGATTTGAACAATTAGAACAATTTGTAGCACTTGGTATATTACGTCATTTTAGACAAGCTGCTGAACAAACCCAAATTAGTACTTCAGCGCTAACGCGCAGCATTCAAACACTTGAAAATGAAATGGGATATGAGTTAGTAAAACGCTCAACTCGTTCTGTTAAATTAACGCCTGAAGGCGAACTTTTCCTTGAATATGCTAAAACGACTCTATCGGAACTTGAGCTAACGAAAAAACGGATTTTTCAATCAGTAAACGGTAATGCTAATGAAAAACTGGTTATTGGCTATACCAATAAGGCAAGCAGCATAGTACCTATTTCTTGTGGACAGTTTTTAGCTCAATATCCTCATATAAAAATTGAAATGCAGTTACAAGATCAACAAGAGCTAACACGCAGACTCCAACAAGGTGAAATAGACATAAGTGTATACTCTCAAGCTATTAATAGTATCGGCAGTGACATTCACTTACCTGATCAGCTTGTATTATTTGTTTCAAAAAATCACCCTCTTGCACATAAAAACGATATAAGTAAGCAAAATCTTGATAGCTACCCTATGTTTGGCTGCTTCTCTCAATCTAAACAAGTGCAAACTATGCTTAATGAAGCAATTGATTCTTTAAATAAATCATCAAGTATTAAAGTGGGTAGCATTGAGCAAGTAATGGCTGGTGTAGTTAAATCAGATCACTTTGCTATAGCAAGCATTGAGCATGCAAACACAATCGCAGAGAACTCTGAACTCGTACAACTAAAAACAAATAAAGATTTAAATCACGAACAACTCGTTGTACAAACAAGCCAACAAACATCTATTACCGAACATGTAGAGCACTTGCTATCGCTTATAAAAAAAGCGGGAGCTGCATTTAACTAACCCTTCTTTTTGAAAAGTGCGGCACAATAAACAGTAGCTTTAAATCGCTTTTCGGCTACACTGTCGCACCTTTTTTAAACAGCTGATGTGAATGAACACACTTTTTGGTCCTGATGTCTATTTAGATGATATAGAACGCCAAGGATACACCGTAATTCATAACGCGCTTATTGCCGATTTAGTTAACGATTTAGTTGCAGATTGCCACCGTATAAACCCCCACTTTAGCCTTGCCGGTATTGGTCGATTAAATAACTTACAAATAGACAAAACTATTCGTACTGACAAAACCTATTGGTTTGATGGCAGTTCTCAAGCACAGCTTACTTATCAAGCAATAATGCAAAGTATAAAGACCACGTTAAATCGCAGCTTTTTTATGGGTCTATTTGATTACGAATGTCATTATGCAAAATATACACAGGGTGATTTTTACAAAAAACATTTAGATGCATTTAAAGGTCGATCTAATCGTGTATTTACAACGGTGCTTTATTTAAATACGCCTGAGCAAGGTGGCGAACTTGTTATTTATAAACCTAAAAGTAAAGAAGTAGAAATAACCATTAAACCAACTGCTGGCACATTAGTTATGTTTGAAAGCGAACGCTTTGCTCATGAAGTGCTCCCCGCCGTTGACGAGCGCTATTCTATTGCTGGGTGGTTTAGAAAAAACGCTTCGATTAGCGGCATTATTGATCCGCCCCGATAGCTCTAAATAGCGAATTTTAACAGCCTTTATTAAGGCTTTAAAATGCTATTGGGTATGAAAGTAATAACCCTATAAAGATAGCCAAGCCCACATAATGATTATTTAAAAACGCTTTAAAGCAGGCATCTCTTTCGCGTTTATGAATAAGCGTTTGTTGATATGCCAATAAACCAGCTGCTACACTCAAACCAACGCCAAACGCGACACTTAAATGATTACTTATACCAATAAACGCAACCAGCGCTATAAATACAGCATTAAGTAAAAATATAATGTGACGGTCGCATTTACCAAATAAAATAGCGGTAGATTTAACCCCTATTTTTAAATCATCATCTCTATCAACCATCGCATACATTGTATCGTAGGCTACTGTCCAACAAATATTAGCTATAAATAATAGCCATGCCTGCATTGGTAATGCATTTATTGAAGCCATATACGCCATTGGAATAGCCCAACCAAATGCAGCTCCTAAAACAACTTGTGGTAATTGTGTATAGCGTTTCATAAAAGGGTAGCAAAAGGCTAAAGCCAAAGCCCCAAAAGAAAGTAAAATAGTATTAATACTCAGCATTAATACTAAAATAAACGCAATAACTATGAGCAGTAAAAATAAACTAAGTGCTTCACCACTACTAACCCGCCCTGAAGCTAGCGGCCGCTGAGCAGTGCGTTTTACCGAGCCATCTATTTTCCTATCTGCAAAATCATTAATTACACACCCTGCACTTCGCATAACAACAACGCCCAGCGTAAATATAATAAAGTTGAGTAAGCTCGGCATTCCGCTACTGGCAAGCCACAAAGCCCAGTATGTTGGCCAAAGTAATAACAAGGTACCAATAGGCTTATCTATACGCATTAGCTGTATGTAGTAAGAAATATGTTTTAGCTTTAAAGTGGCTAATCTCATGAGTATAAATACGCTCCGGGTAAAAACACTTCACACACTAAAAACTTATATTCTTTGAGTGAAAATACACTTCGGCGTCCCAACAAGTTTTTTTCAGGTAAGTTTAATTTTGCAACTAATTGCTGAACGGGATGCTTGGCATCAAAAGAAGCAATTTCTATATCCGTTCGTTTTAGTCCAGGGTCTTGAAATATAACATCACCAAGAGGTCGTTCGCCCATATTGTGCAAAGGATTACTCGAATCATTTTTAGGAAGCCAGCTTTGTGCGTACACCATAGGTTTGTTATCGCACAATAAGAGTACTTCTCGATTAATCGCCGTTTTAGCAGTACTGTTTAGTAATAACTTCTGCTCTGTGCTTAAAGTAAATAACTGCTCACTTAATACTTTTACACTAAAAATTTTTGAGTTACTTTTTAATTTAGCCGTTAAAGAGTTAGGCTCAAAAAGCCACTCTCGCTCTAGAGGAGATAAATCACTTACATAAGAAGTGAACTGCCAATTAGCAGACATAGACAGGGGATAAGTAATCACAATAGCTCAACAAAATAAAAAACAACAGAATGATACCATCGCCAAAGCTTTTGAAAAAGTGATGTTTTATAACCATAAATAATTGCTCGGCGCTGTTTATTACCTACTATTAAGTATAAACTATTTATAACAGGTTTTTAGAAACGCTTTAAATATGAAAAAAATAGTATACGTATGTCTTTTTACATTCTTTGTAAGCTTTATTAGCTTTACAGCTCGTGCTGAATCCACATCTACAGTTGGTTATTTTGGTTTTGAGCCAGATATAGTAACCAATTACATCAGTTACTCAAATAAAAAAATGGGATATGTGCGCGTCAGTGTTGATTTAATGCTTGATAATACAACTGATATCGCAATTGTTGAACACCATACTCCACTCCTTCGTGATGCGCTTGTTAAAATATTGTCTAAAGAACCAGAAGAAAAAATAAAATCACTTATTGGTCGTGAAGAAATACGTGCTAAGTGCGCAGAAAAACTAAAAAGCCTGTTAAAAGAAGAAACAGGACAAGAGATCATCCGTGAAGTCTTGTTCACTAAGTATTTATATCATTAATATTTAACGTTTTGCGTTAAATATTTTGGCGGTATAGGCAAAAGCCATACCGCTAACTAACCCACCTAAGTGCGCCCAATTAGCCATACCTACAAACAATACATCTGCAAAACCAAGCACTAACCAAATCAACATGAAACCAACAATAGCCGTACTAACAAGCGCTGGTTTTTTAGGGTTTAAAAAGCTGTGGATCCAGCAAAAACCAAGAAGCCCATATACTACACCACTCAAACCGCCAAAATTTGGCCCAGCCATTAAGTACTGCGCCCAATTACTAATAAGTGCAGTCACTAAAAACAAACCTATTAAGCTTAGTTTTCCGCATTGCTTTTCTATATTGTCGCCAAGTGACATCCACCAAATTAAATTAAACACAATATGCATCGCGCTAAAGTGAACAAGAGCGGGAGTCAACCAACTAAGTGGTTGTGATGGATTAAATTGCAGCGCTGTATAAATTTCATCAAACCCACCCAGTAAAAAAGCGACATAAATAACAATACTTAATATGCTAACAGTTTGGTTAAGCCAGCTAAGCGCTTTAAACCGCGCCATAAGATTAAGTGATTGCCCTTGATATTTGAGCGGTGACTGTGTACTGCCTACATCCCAAGATGCTTGCTGGTATTTTTCATGATTAGGGTTTTGTGTAAATTCAGTCCATAGCGGCTGAACTTGATGAAAGTCCTCTTCAGTCACGCTAATGATGACATTACTACCATCTGCTGAGTGTATCTTTGCATCTAGGCCTTGGCTTTTTAAATAATCTATAAAGCCCTGTGCGGCGCGTGGGTTATTTAAACTGCCAAGCTCTATCATCGCTCTACCTTCTCGCTGTAAGCCGCTTCCCAAGCAGTAAAGCCACCATCCATGCTGTAAACATCTTCAAAGCCTTGCTCAACTAAATAACTAGCGGCGCCTTGAGAGCTCATACCGTGGTAGCACACGATGATAATTGGCTGATCGAATTCTTTTTCCATCATAAATTGTGCAATATTACCGTTAGAAAGTGCTTCTGCACCGGGAATATGACCGGCTTGATACGAATTAGGATCACGAATATCTGCAATTACAACGTCTTCTTTATCTAGAAGTTCTAACGTTTGCGCTATAGAAATATATTTAAATGCCATTGAAGTCTCTTTAATTAATAGTATAAAAAAGGCGGCTAAAGCCGCCCTTCTTGTAATTTAGTTAGGAACTAATCCCAGTTTAAAATTACTTTACCTGACTGACCTGAAATCATCATATCAAAGCCAGCTTGGAAGTCATCCACAGAATACTGATGTGTAATGATTGGGTTTAAATCAAGACCAGATTGAATCAAGCTTGCCATTTTGTACCACGTTTCGAACATTTCGCGACCGTAAATACCTTTAATCACTAAACCTTTAAAAATAACTTGGTTCCAATCAACCGCCATATCAGAAGGTGGAATACCTAGCATGGCAATTTTACCGCCGTGGTTCATGTTATTAAGCATTGAATTAAAAGCGCTTGGCACACCTGACATTTCAAGACCAATATCAAAGCCCTCTGTCATACCTAGCTCTTTTATTACGTCTTCAAGCTTTTCGTTTGCGACGTTTACAGCACGTGATGCGCCCATTTTACGCGCCAAATCTAGGCGGTATTCGTTTACGTCGGTAATAACAACGTGGCGAGCACCCACGTGTTTTGCTACAGCCGCAGCCATAATACCAATTGGACCTGCACCCGTGATCAGTACATCTTCGCCAACTAAGTCGAACGATAATGCGGTATGAACAGCGTTGCCAAATGGGTCAAAAATTGAAGCCAGTTCATCAGAAATATTATCTGGAATTTTAAATGCATTAAATGCAGGAATAACTAAATACTCTGCAAATGCACCGTCACGATTTACGCCAACACCCGTTGTATTACGGCATAAATGTACACGCCCAGCACGACAGTTACGACAATGCCCACAGGTAATATGACCTTCGCCCGATACGCGGTCGCCTACTTTAAAGCCACGAACTTCCTGACCCATATCAACGACTTCACCAACATATTCGTGACCAACAACCATAGGAGTAGGAATCGTTTTACTTGCCCATTCATCCCATTTGTAAATATGTACGTCGGTACCGCAAATAGCTGTTTTACGAATTTTAATTAGTAAGTCGTTATGACCCACTTCTGGCTTTGGTGCATCTGTCATCCAAATGCCCGGTTCTGCTTTTAATTTAGATAATGCTTTCATAATCCACACTCAACTAAAAAACCGAAGCGAGGCTCCGGTTTAAAATAAAATTAAATAACGCCCATTTCTTTACCAATACGGGTAAATGCATCAATAGCAATATCAAGTTGTTCAATGCTATGCGCCGCTGAAATTTGTGTACGAATACGAGCTTGCCCTTTTGGTACTACAGGGAATGAAAAACCGGTGACGTAAATACCTTCAACAAGTAGCTTATCAGCCATTAACGAGGCTACTTTTGCATCTCCCAGCATTACTGGAATAATTGCATGATCTTTACCTGCACACGTAAAACCAGCAGCCTCCATTTGCTCACGGAAATATTTAGCATTTGACCAAAGTTTAGCGCGAAGCTCGCCGCCACTTTCTAGCATTTCAAGTACTTTAATTGATGCAGTAACAATTGAAGGAGCTAATGAGTTTGAGAACAAATAAGGGCGTGAACGCTGACGTAACCATTCAACAATTTCTTTTTTACCTGAAGTATAACCACCTGAAGCGCCGCCTAGCGCTTTGCCTAATGTACCGGTGATAATATCTACACGATCTAATACATTACAGTACTCTGGTGTACCTTTACCTTTTTCGCCAACAAAGCCAACAGCATGAGAGTCATCAACCATTACAAGTGCATCGTATTTATCAGCTAGGTCGCACACAGCTTCTAAATTGCAAATAACGCCGTCCATAGAAAACACGCCATCAGTAGCTATTAGTTTCGTTTTAACGCCGGCTTCATCTGCTGCAATAAGTTGCTTTTCAAGATCAGCCATGTCGTTATTTGCATAACGAAAACGCTTGGCTTTACACAAACGTACACCATCTATAATTGATGCATGGTTTAATGAATCAGAAATAATAGCGTCTTCTGCGCCTAGAATGGTTTCAAACAAACCGGTGTTTGCATCAAAACATGAAGAATATAGAATGGTGTCTTCTGTTTCTAAAAACTCACTGATTTTTTTCTCTAGTGTTTTATGAATATCTTGCGTACCACAAATAAAACGAACAGACGCAACACCAAAACCATGATTATTTAAACCGTTTTGCGCAGCTTCAATTAGCTCTGGACTATTAGCTAAACCTAAGTAGTTATTAGCACAAAAGTTGATTACTTTACCTGACGCAACTTCGATTTGAGCTTGCTGCTGAGATTTAATAATACGTTCGCTTTTATACAAACCTTCGGTTTTTACGTCTTCAATTTGCTGTTGTAGCTGGCTAAAAAAAGCAGATGCTCTCATCTGTGTTCTCCATTAATTTGAACGGGTAAACAACCACATTTAAGCGACTGTTTATTATGGGGGGTATTGTAAAAGTTTAATGGGGAAAATGCACGGTTTGCAGTTCGTCGCAAACGCCCTAAACTGGAAGGAATTCCTGCCAGTTTACAGGCTAATCTGTTTAGTTTATTTATGTATTTAAAAGTGCAGGTAAACTGTTTAAAGAATCGATAATTAAATCAGCCTCTTGCTTAGCACTTTCATCAAAGCTTTGACCCGAACGCACTAAAACGCGGGTCGTAATGCCCGCTTTTTTCGCAGCCTGCATATCACTGAGTTTATCGCCCACCATTATACTGCAAGCAGGGTCGATGTTATGCTCTTGTATGCCTTGTAATAACATACCTGGCGCAGGCTTTCTGCAACTGCACTCTTTCAAATATTCAGGGTGCGCTTTTTTAGGGTGATGAGGGCAAAAGTACACATCGGCAACTTCAATACTGTGATCGCTAAATTGGGTTTTCATCCAATCAGTTAGTGCTAAAAAATCAGCTTCGGTGTAATAACCTCGACCAATTCCAGATTGATTAGTGACGATTATGATTTTATAGCCCGCATCATAAAATGCTTTACAAGTACTAAAAACACCTTCAATAAATTCAAATTTATCGCTTTGATACACATAACCATGATCAACGTTTACCACGCCATCTCGATCTAAAAAAAGCGCTTTATTTTTTTGTTGTGCGTTCATTACAAAGACTCTTTTTGTACAACATGGTTAAACATCGCTTTTACATCATCAACTGTAATTTGACTCATTAAATCATCGCCTTTTACGCGCGTACCCCACGGTACTTGCTTAGTCGTTTTACCGGTTTGCTTAAGCAAATTTTGGTGATAAACCTCAACCACGTAATCTTGATATAAGTAAGGGCCTGTTCGTGCAGGGTTTGAATGTGCATATAAACCAATAACCGGCGTACCAACCGTTACCGCCATATGTGCAGGGCCTGTATCGGGCGCGAGCACTAAACTGCCACGCTTTAACACGCACAACAACTCTTTGAGTTTCGTTTTACCCACTAAATTTAAAATAGGTGTTTTACTATACTCAACAATACTATTTGCTAGGTTAATTTCAAGTTCTGTTGGCCCCCCCGTCAATACCACCTTAAAGCCTTGCTCATTTGCATAATCAGCCAATGCTGCATAACGATCAGCGAGCCAATTGCGCTGTGCTTTACTTGCTGCTGGCGATATTACTAACAGTTTATTAGTTAGGTACTCTGGTGTTAGTAGTTCATCGGCAACCGCTTGGTCTTGCTCTGTATATGGCATGTCCCAACTCGGTTTATAATCAGCTACACCAACGGCTTTAGCAAAACCTTTAAAACCTTCAAGCACATGCGCCTGAGCTTGTGGCTCTATTCGTTTATTAATAAACAAGCTGTGCAATTCTTTTGAACGCGCCCAATCGAACCCTATTTTTACTTTTGCCGGAATACAACGCGCTACAAACCCAGCCCTTAATGCAACTTGCATATTAAGTAGTACATCAAACTGTTGATCTTTAAAGCGTTGCTTTAAGCTTTTAAGTGCTGCTTTACCTTGTTTTTTATCAAATACCACCAGCTCAACGCCCGGTAAGTCGGCAAGTAGCATGGCTTCTATTTTGCCAATAACCCACGTGATTTTTGCATTAGGGTGTGCTTTTTGAATAGCTTGTACAGCACTCACACCATGACATACGTCACCAATGGCTGAGAGTCTTAATATACAAATAGATGAATAGTTAGGAGCTTGAGTCACACATTCCCTTAGGTAATAAATACAAAAGCCGATCTTAAATTATAATCACGCTATTGCAAGCACTTATCCTCAGCTTTAAAACGCGCTAATATAGGCACATTATTTAGCAATTACACAGAGCTATGTTTAAACAACACGTACAAGGCAGTCACACTGTATTAAGCCACCCTAAATACACAAGCCAAATTACCCTCGATTGGTTTGATGCAAATTATTGGCAACAACAAAATAAAATTGTGGGCGCCAAAAAGGGCCGAGCAACTGCGTGGTTTTTTAAACAAGACGAATTAACAGCCGTACTTAGGCATTATTGGCGCGGTGGCTTAGTGGGTAAATTGCTAAGCGATCAGTATTTATATACTGGGCTTGAACAAACCCGTGTGTATAAAGAGTTTAGCTTAATGAGTAAACTTATAGAGCTTGGTTTAAACGTACCACCCCCTATTGCAGCTAAAGTAACGCGTAGCGGATTAATTTATCGTGGTGATATTATTACAGAGGCTGTTAAAGACGCTAAAAGTGTACTCGACATATTAATTGAACGCTCATTGACTGAAGATGAGTTAGAGGGAATAGCTAAAACAATCGCGCTATTTCATTCAAAAGGTGTGTATCACGCTGATTTAAACATTAATAACATTTTGTTTGATGATACTGGTGATGTGTATATTATCGACTTTGATAGAGGTGAAATAAGAGCGCCTAACCCACAATGGCAACAAAGTAATATGGCACGTCTTGAGCGCTCGTTTTTAAAAGAACAGGGTCGAAATAATGTATTTAATTGGCAAGTGAGTGACTTTCAAACTCTACACAGCAACTACCTTAAAGCTTTATCAGGCGCTAGTTAACTAGCGCTAAATACTGCAGAGCAACCTGCTCTACCTGTACTTGCTTTAAAATCGCTGCACTTTCTACATTAGGTTTGTCAGTTAATACCTGCTTAACTGCATTGGCTAATGTCTCACTTTGTTGAACGGGTACTAAGTATTTACTTAGCTCGCCTGTTAAAATCTCGCTTGGTCCAAATGTACAATTAGTGCTGACTACCGGAGTACCCACCGCTAAAGCCTCAATTAATACCGTTGGAAGTCCTTCAAAATCAGAACTCAACACTAAAGCTTTGGCATGCTTAATCCAGTTGTACGGGTTTTGTTGAAATCCTGGCACTACTAACTGTTTTTCTATGCCGTATTGTTGTGCAAGCTTTAATGCTTTTGCGGGTTTATTACATAAAAGGACTAACTTGTATTTTTTATCAAGCTTTGCAAATGCTGCAAATAATATATCGTGGCGTTTTTGTTTGGCGAGTCTTCCTACATGAATTAAGTAGGGCTCATTTGGGATATTGTTATTTTGCTCATTTGCTTGCTGTCTTATTTTTCAAAATCGAACGGGTTGTAAATAGTCGCAATTGCACTTGGGTTAATTAAATCCCCTTGTATTATTTCTTTTTCAACACCCTTTGATACGCAAATAAGTGATTTACCATTTAAATTTTGCTTACTTTTTTTAAGATATAAGTATGAAAATGGACCTAACTTTTTTTGACGTGCAAGTTCTGCATTAACTGAGTTGTGAATAACAAAATGAACATTTTTGATATTACTACGCGCGAGCAAGTTATTACTTCTATCAAGATTAGAAAGCACTAAATCAATATTGCCCAGCTCGCTTTGTTTTTTTTCAAACCACGCTTCTAGTTTTAATACGCTATTTTTACGTTGCCAAAATCTATCAACTTTAGATGCTCTATCAGTAAATAAACTATCAACATTAACTATATCAGGGACATCATACTCAATATTGCTAGCAAGAGATAAAATAGTGACGCTGTGGTGTAAGTTAGCCATTTTTTCAGTCAGAGTAAGCATTACTTTCTCAGCTCTTCCCCCACTAATGAATCTATTACAATAACAATATTCATTGACTTTCCCCTGCGAGCATACTTTTTATACCATTAATGATTACATCGTAACTATTTGAATTATCTGACTGATTATATTTATCAATAAACTCATTATAAAAAGGCTCGGCAATAACTTGGGCTATTTTCGTAGTAATTTCATCAACATCAAGATTTGCTTTAATTACAACACCTCTATTAGCACAATGCTCCAAACGTGTATTTTGATCTTTAGAAATTGCACATGCCACAACGGGAGTTTGAACTGCAATTGCTTGCAATAATGTATCGCCACCACTCAGCAATGCAATTTTAGCTTGACTCATTAATGCTAAAAAATCAGTATTTTGCAGACTTGCTAAACAAATAAGCTCATCACTTTTAGGAATGCTTTTGTTATAATTTGGACCAAACACAATAATGGCTTTTAAGCCAGTGAGCTTAGTTATTTTAAGTGCAGCTTCAAAATATACATCGGCGCAGTTGAGATTATTTACACTATGGCCGCCTGAACCAGCATTAACAATAAAGTAGTCATTCGGTACTAAATTATAGCGATTCAAAACATCACGTTTTTGCACACTAGAAGCAAATGCAACAAAAGGCCCTACATTACGAGGATGTGCTAAGGGAAACATGTCTAACTTCGTACTTTCAGCCCATGTAAGTGGCTCAATACAATAATCAGGCTGTACAACCCAATGTGTATCAATTAAATTAATTCTGTTAAGTTTTAATCCTTTTGCACGTTTTTTTGCATGCTGAGAAATAAATATAACTTTAGCGCCTACCTTTTTGGCCGCTTTCATATGCCCTGCACGCCCTGCACAATCAAAAACAACGATATCGGGTTTAAACGTTTCTATAAAATCGCAAACAGAATCTAGCTCTTTAGTCGCGGAGTGCTCTAGTAGTGTGGTTTCAAAAGGGCAGTCTTTTGCGTAGCTTGTATGTTTATTTAGTATAAAGTGAATATCAAGGGAGTCTGCAAGTTCACTTTGTAAACTCTGAGCCAACAACAACGAGCGCATATATTCACCAATACCTTGTGGTGATGATACAGGGATAAATAAAAGTCGTTTGTTACTCATTATATTCTCAATTTTCTATTTGATCAGTAGTATACCAACACCGTAGTTTTTACGATAGACGGGTTTTATTTATACATTTAAATAAACACTAATAAATTGATTATTTACTGCATTCCACTGCTTTGATTGATAAACTTGACCACAATATTAATCACAAGGATCTGAACTTTGCGAAACAGAATCTTTCTACTTTCGACTATTTTTTGCGCAGTAAGCGCGTCAGTAAACGCTGAACCCTGGGTAAAGCCAGATGATTACGGTCTAAGAGCTGATATTCAACAATTAGCAGATGCAGGCGTCATTTTAGCACCTGTGACAACCTACCCTCTTATGTGGAAAAGTTTTATAAGCGATGTTGATAGTATGCCGCTGGAGCAATTATCTCCAAGCTTGCAAGATGCTTTATTACGCGTTAAACATCGATATAAATCAGAAAATAGTAGTTCGCATAGTTTTCAATTATCAGCATTTTCAGCGACAGACCCGATTGTAGCAACGAGCTTTGGCGCCACCGAGACTCAAGAAACCGAACTTTCTGCAGCTTATTCCTACTTAGGTGATAATTTTGCAGCTAAAGTGGCTGTAAATTATAGAAAAGACGGTAAAAAATGTTTAGTCGATGGAAAAACGATAGATGACATTGAAACCAATGCACAAGCACTAACTGATTGTAATGATACCTCATTTGACGATAGTTACTTAGCGTATCGTTTAGGTAATTGGATTTTTAGAGCCGGTGCAGTTGAGCAGTTTTGGGGCCCAGGTGTTGATAACAGCTTAATTATGTCAGGTAACGCAAAACCACTCCCAGCATTGAGTGTTACTAGAGAGAAAAGTACCGCTTTTGAAACACCGTGGTTAAGTTGGATTGGTCAATGGAGCTTTACAGCACAAATGGCTAAACTTGAGTCTACGCGAGTTATTCCTGATGCGTTATTGTGGAGCACTCGTGTTAATTTTCGCCCTATTCAACAGTTAGAAATTGCACTTAGCTGGTCTGCACAATGGGCCGGTGACGGTCAGCCTAGTTCAGCCGGTGATTTTATTGATTTAGTTACGGGTGGCGGAGAGTGTGTAGGTAATGCTGAGCAATGTCAAAAAGAAGGTGAAACTCGCTTAGGTAATCAACTTGCGGGTATAGATATACGTTGGTCAGATACTTTATTTAATCAACCATATGCAGTCTATGCCAGCACCATAGGCGAGGATACTAGTGGCGGTATAAAACCAGTTGACAGAGCCTATTTGTATGGTGTGCAAACTACACAACGAATATACGATCAAAGCGTATTAATAAATGTAGAGTACATAGATACAGGTGTTTCATGTTCAGCAGAGTCTACAAATGAAAATTGCTACTATGAGCACTCAGATTACAAATCTGGTTATCGTTACCACGGCCGTACTATTGGCTCTACTTATGATAACGATGCGCAATCAGTTGTTTTAACTTTATTAGGCCAGCTGTCGAATGGTAATGATTGGCAGGTAAAACTGCGCAGTGTTGATTATAATAGTGACAATCGCGATCGTTATCCTAACAATCCTGACTTAGGAAATACAATTACTAAAACAGGGTTTAACTCTAAGCAGTTAGAACTTCGTTACAGAATGCTTTCTATGGGCGGCCGCGTTACTTTAGGTGCTTTTGCATCTAACAACGACGGTGCTGAAAACGATACTTCTGCATTTGCCAAGTACGAATACAACTTTTAATAAACGACTTTATTAAAATTAAAAAAGGGATGAAAACCGTGTTTTCATCCCTTTTTTGTATTTTTAGTAACTTAAATCAGTAATTACTGTTTGATTTTACTTATTACTTTTGATGTTGAGCACCCATCTAAAAATTCAAGCACTTCAACTTTTCCGCCGTGGCGAAGTACATGCTCAGCACCCGCTATTTGCTCTACGGTGTAGTCGCCACCCTTAACTAAAATATCAGGGCTTATTTGCTCAATTAATTTAGCGGGAGTGTCGTTTTCATCTAGGCTACCAAATGGAATAACCCAATCAACAGATGAAAGTGCGCTAAGTACCATTGCACGCTCATCTAGCGGGTTAATAGGACGATCTGCCCCTTTTAAACGCGTAATTGATTCATCGTTATTTAATCCAACAACAAGCCTGTCACCTCGCGCTTTAGCTTGTGCTAAATAACGCACATGCCCAGCGTGTAAAATATCAAAGCAGCCATTAGTAAACACTATTGTTTCGCCATTTTGTTTTGCAAACTCAATATGTTGAAGGACATCATCAAATGGTGTTTGGTAATGCTCACCAGTGGTATGTAAATACTGACCAAGCTTGCGGCTTAGCTCTTCTGGCGAAACTGTAGCTGCACCAAACTTACTCACAACGATACCTGCGGCTAAATTAGCAATTTCGACAGCATCTTTAGGTTCCATGCCCGCGCCGAGCATAACAGCTAATGTAGCTATAACCGTATCACCGGCCCCGGTTACATCGCTTACTTCAAGCTCTTGCGCTGCAAAATCAAATTTTTCATCTGCACTAATAAGCGACATACCTTGCTCAGAACGCGTAAGCAACATAGCTTTAATGCCATTTCTGCTAATTAAATCACGCGCACTTGCGGCTAAAGCTTCTTCTGAATCGGTTTGACCACCCGCTAACTTAAACTCATGTAAATTAGGCGTAATGTAATCAGCACCTTCATATAAATGTAAATCTGGCGATTTAGGGTCGATTAAAACCGTTTTTCCGGCGCCCTTAGCAAGGCTTACCATCTCTTTAATTAAGCTTAAAGATCCTTTGCTGTAATCAGAGAACACAATAAAATCGTATTCATCAAGTACAAGCTCTAAACGGTTTAATAAAAGTTGGCTATGTTGCTCGGTAAATGTTTCTTCTAAATCAAGACGAACCAGTTGTTGGTGGCGGCTAATAACACGCATTTTTGAAATAGTCGGTAAATCACAAACACTGACTAATTGTGAACTTATTTTTTCACCTTTTAGAATAGTCTCTAAAATCTGCCCGCTTTCGTCTTCACCAATTAAGCCCAGTAAGCCAACTTTTGCATCTAACCGCGCTATATTTTTTGCAACGTTAGCTGCGCCGCCCGCTTTGTCTTCAAATTTACTTACTTTAACAACAGGTACTGGCGCTTCAGGCGAAATTCGGCCTGTATCACCGTACCAATAACGGTCTAGCATTACGTCGCCAACAACTAATATTCGTGCCGCTGATAAGTTTTTTAATAACGATAAATCCATTACTGCTGCTCCGCAACAACCATATCCATGGCTTCACATAACCAGTGACCTATAAACATGTGAGCTTCTTGAATACGTGCTGTTTCGTCATTTTTTATAATGATAGGTAACTTAGCAATATCTTTTACTTTACCGCCATCACGCCCAGTTAATGCCACTGTAAAAGCGCCTAGTTTATTTGCAGCTTCTAATGCTAAATTAATATTATTACTAGTACCTGATGTGGTTAAACCAATAACTAAATCTTCTGGCTTACATAGCGCTTGAACTTGGCGTTCAAATACCGTATCAAAGTGATAATCGTTGCTGTGTGCTGTTAAAATTGATGTATCTGTAGTCAATGCCATTGAGGCAAGCGGACCACGTTCTAATTTGTAACGCACTACAAATTCTGCTGCTAAATGCTGCGCATCGGCTGCACTACCGCCGTTACCAAACCAAACAATCTTGCCACCAGCTTGTAATGCACTGTGGCATGCTTCTAACAGTTGCATAGATTCTTGATGATAAGCTTCCATCGTTTCAAATAATGCTTGATGACGGTTTAATGTTTCAACGTAGCTAGTTGCCACTGAATCGATAATTGACATGAAAAATTCCTCTAGGAACTGAAATAGCAGGGAAAAATTAAATCCATTATTCCATAATTTTATTTAATTGTGTGCATTTTATCGGGTTATAACTGAACCCAGACCATATTTTATTGCGAGTATGTTTAGAAAACGGCTATTTCACGGTAAACTAACGCCACTTCCCTTTAAGAAAGATCAGTATGGCACGCATTTTTTACTCTCTAGCATTAATTTTTATTAGCCCACTGATTGTATTTTATCTCTATATTTTACGAGGTAAAAAAAACCAAGGTTATCGTGCACACTTTAAAGAGCGCTTTGGGTTTGTCAGTAAGTCTATATTTACAAATAAAACCAAACCTTTAGTTTTTCATTGTGCTTCTGTTGGTGAGGTACTAGCCGCAACGCCGCTTATTAAAGCTCTTCAAAAAGCGCATCCAAATTTAAATATACTTATAACCTGTAATACTCCAACAGGCAGAGAGCAAATACTTAACCAGTTTAAAAATACTGTGGCGTGTAGCTACTTACCAATCGATTTTCCGTTTGCGACAGCCCGATTTTTAAAGCGTATAAAGCCAAAAGCATTATGTATTTTAGAAACAGAGCTATGGCCAAATTTAATGGCGATAAGTCACAAAAAAAATATACCGGTACTTGTTATCAATGCAAGACTCTCTGAAAAGTCGCAGCAAGGCTATCAAAAGGTCGCTAAATTAACGTATATTATTATGCGCTCAATTACAGTACTTGCGAGTCATAACAAGGCAGATGCAGAGCGTTTTATAGAGCTTGGTCTCGAAACTTCAAAAAGCCATGTAACAGGCTCTATAAAATTTGATATAACACCAAGTGACGAGCAATTAGCCAAAGTACTCAACCTTAAACAGCTTTATAACAGTAATGAAGACAATAACGATGAACGCTTTGTATGGGCAGCAGGCTCAACACATCCTGTAGAACATGAATTAGTATTGGCAGCTCACCAACAGTTACTAAAAAAGCAACCTAACGCATTACTTATAATTGCCCCACGTCACCCAGAGCAATTTGATAAAGTGGCAGAGCTTTTAACGCAAAGCCCACTTAGTTTTAGCCGTCGTAGCCAAAATAACTACAACAATGAACAAGTACTCCTTGCTGATACGCTTGGTGAGTTACAGTGTTTATATGGCGCTGCAAATGTAAGCTTTATTGGCGGCAGCTTAATTCGCAGAGGTGGGCATAACCCACTGGAATCAGCTGCATTTTCAGTAGGCGTAATAACAGGTCCACACACATATAATTTTGATCATGTTTATCCCGAGCTAATAAAGCTTAAAGGCGCTGTAGTGGTTGATAGCAACGATGAACTCGCAAAGCAGCTCATAACGTTTAGCCAAAACACAAAAGCATGCCAAACCCTAGGTATTAAAGCTGCGCAATGCGTAGCTAAAAACCAAGGTGCAATACAAAAAACACTTACCATTATTAACCAATATTTAGAGCCAAAACCGTGACCAACATAGCTATAAGCCAAACCCGCGAATGGGTGTCATCTGTTATCGTTAAATATAACTTTTGCCCGTTTGCTCGTAAAGAAGTAGAAAATAACTGTATTCATTACATCGTAAGTCCAGCAGCGAGTATGGATGATGCCGTAATGGATATGCTTGAGCAATGTGTTGAGCTTGACCGCGAACCAGAGCGCGAAACAACCCTTATCATGTTTGACAACGGCTTTAGTGATTTTGAAGACTTTTTAGACTTGGTCGATTTAGCTAATGCACTTTTAGTCGCGCAGGGGTTTGAGGGAAAGTATCAAATTGCTAACTTTCATCCTCATTACGTATTTGCCGACAGCGATGAAACTGATGCCGCAAATTACACAAATAGAGCGCCCTTTCCTACTTTGCATTTAATTCGCGAAGCAAGTATGAGCGAAGCACTTGATAGTTATAACGAGCCTGAATCTATTCCAGAGCATAATATAAACCTAGCAAGGCGTAAGGGTATTGATTTTTGGCAGCAGTTACTCGAAGGCTGTAAAAAACCGAGCGCTTAAATGCTCGGTTTTATTTTGGTTTGTAAAAACTTTGTACAAAACTTTGTGCAAAACTTTTTACAAAACAAGGCAATAACTAACGCTTATTTTTTAACCCAGTTACCATTTACTTCGACGTAATGACCACTTTGGGTTTTTTCAATTGTTTTAGCGGCAGCAAGCGCTTCTACTTGTGAAAGTGACAAGTTATTCTTTTTAGCCAGCTTTAAGTACTGCGCTTTACGCTTTGCATTTATGTCATCAACAACTGCTTTTGCTTCTGCGTTTTGTACAACAAGCCCTAAATAACCAGAGCTATCTTCACCTACAAAACCTTGGTTTTTAGCATCATCAAGGCTAATAGCCCACGCAGAGAACGACATACATACTGCACTAACTAACGTAATAATATTTAATTTTTTCTTCGTATTCATGTTTTAGCTCCTTAAAATAACTCACTGTCGTCACTAAACAAACTGTCGAGTTCTTTATCTACTTTTACGCGAATTTCGTGATCGACCTTCACATTTAAATTAATAGTAATAGGCTCTTTAGCAGACACCTCAACTCGGTGCGTACAGGCACTTAGTGCACTAATAGCACCTAGCGCGAGCAGTACTTTTATCAATAACGACTGTCTCATTATTAGTTTCCTTTTTGTGAGTATTGTTGCTCAACTTTCTGTGTAATTTCGTCACTTAAACGCAGTGCGCGTAAAAGTGTAAATACGTTTTCTTCGTGGTTATAATTAAAGTTAACTTGCTGCTGCTCTTGTTTATTATAGCCTTGTAAATTAACCCCAAGCTTTAACCAGCCATCGTTTTTTAATGCCACACTGCTATTAAGTTTTTGAATATCTAAATTAGTTAATAGCCCTAATACAGGTTGCAACTCTTGCTGTTGCTGCATCACTGAATCAAACGCGGCATTATTGGTGATTTTTAAATTACCTGTTCCTTGGCTAAATAAACTACCGTCAATTATTTCAATTTTTCCACTATCAAAATGGACAGGTAAAGACCCCGCCAAGCGCCCCGTTAATACAATGCCCGACTTATCGTCGAGTGTAACGAGTTTACTTGCATCAATGTTTTCAAACTTAACATTGGCAACTTGGTTTGGCTTCCCTATTGTGTAGGTATCTAACGAAAATTCGCCACCAAACACACTTCCTTTTACATCATTTATAAGCGCGGTATTGTTATTAACTTGCCATTGACCTTCAATCGCTTTAACTACGGCACCCGCTCTAAACTCATTTAAATTAAAGGTAGTTGGTTTTACATTAAGCTTACCTGAATTATATTCTCCACTAAACACGCTATTCAAATCACTCGCAAGGTAATCGTTATACAGTGCACTTATATGACTAATCCCCATATTGAACGATGCACTTAGTAAGTTTACATCGCCACTAATATAGCCATTAAATTCGCCCTTAGTTAGCTGTGAAAGTGGCTCAAATTGCCTAATAAACGCATTTAATGGCAGCGCACTTTGTTCAGGAATAATGACTTCAAACGGATGATCTTGCGATGACATATGATGATTTATAACTAACTCAACATCGTTTATAAACGCGTGATGCGTGGCTTTTAGTGCACGACTTTGCAAGCCTGTAGACTCTACTTTTATATTATTAAATTTTATGTCAGGGCTATTAACAGTCTTTATATTTGTTTTTGCTGTTAGATCAGCAAATAACTCACCTACGCCTAAATTAGCATTTGCTGTTAATGTGTTACTTATACCCGAGACTGTAAACTCTTTATATTCTGCGCTTTTTAATTGCTGCGTTAACGCTACCTCTGCGTTTAACTGTTTATCCATTTTTGCTGTTAAATCACCTTGGTATTGCACTGCACTTATATCAAACGCATCTACACTATTAAGTGTTAATTTAGCATTTATAAGCCCAATTGGTTTTAAGTCTATAAACTCACTTATATTAAAGTGACCACTAAGGCTAAGCCCATTCGCTGTTGCAGGAACAAACTCAGGCAAACTTTCAAGTATAACGGCGTAATCGCCTTTAATCGCAGCGCCAGATAACTGAGCATTAACGTTAATATTATTTATATCGGGTGTATTTATTTGAGCTGATAAATTTGTCTGTAAGTACTCAAGTGGAGATGTAATATTTAGTGCTGTATCGCTTATTAAAATATCAAATTGCTTATCGCCTTCACTCACCAAATTAATTACAGGTACACTGAGCTCACTACCCTCTAAGCGAATTGATTGAGGGAGTTTAAGTTGCCAATTTAAAGGAACTTGTTTGCTAACAAAGTATGCGTATTCACTTGGTGGAATTAACCCAGCACAACTTGGTGTTAGATTAATTTTGTTATTAAGCAAATCGGTATTAAACATTAATGCTTGGCTATTTAAATTAAAACGCGTCGCCAATTTACCAGTGGTTAATACGTTAATCTGGCACTGCTGATTTGTATGAGAAAACTCATACGTGTGAGCAAACTGGGAGCTAATATCGCCATTTAACTCAAGCTCTATACCGTCAAAGCTAAACGCTTGCTGAGAATTAAAATTAGCATCTGCAATTAATGTATTTTTAGTGTTTATAACTTGCTTTAAAAAAGTGTTATTAATTAAAAACTGACCACTTACTTTATTAGCAGTCAAAATTGCACTCGCGTTTATATCACCCGTAACATTAAATTGATTTAGCTCGGGTTCTAATATACTTATTTTAAGTGGCTTATTGAGCTCGTCACTTTTTACTACAAGCTGTTTAATGCTGATTAATGGGCGATTTAAGGGAAGCGCTAAATCGAGATTTTTAACAAGTTGATTAGCATTATCACTTTTAGGGAGTGTATTAACCGTTAACACTGCATTTTTAATATCTACACGCTTTGTATTTGCAGTAATACCAGTGAGTTGTAATTGTTGATTTTGGTAATTTACACACACTTTATCAGCATGAATATTTAGTTCAGGCGTAATTGAAAAATCGAGACAACTTAACGTAATGCCTGCTTTTTTAAGCTCAGGCGCTATAGCCCACTGTAATAAAGGTAAACGAAATACATAACCAAGTAGCAAGGTACTTAGCAATACAGCCCCTACAATTAAACCAACTCGCTTAAACATACTATCCTTAAATGCTTTGTGCTTTTAGCTTTTAGCTTTTAGCTTTTAGCTTTTAGCTAAAACTATACTAATCAAAAAAGGCTGCACAATGCAGCCTTTTTTATTTTACAGTAAGATTATGAATCTAACTTGTATAAACGCAAATGTAATTAACCTACGTTTTTACGTGCGTTACGGAACATACGCATCCACGGGCTATCCTCGATCCACTCATCAGGATGCCAAGAGTTGGCAACGCTTCTGAATACGCGTTCTGGATGCGGCATCATTACAGTGGCGCGACCATCAGTTGACGTAATACCTGTAATACCTTCTGGAGAACCATTAGGGTTAGCTGGGTACTGCGTTGTAGGGTTACCGTAGTTATCTACAAACTTAACCGCTACAGTGCCGCTATTAAGCGCCGCTTTAGTGGCTGCATCGTTTGCAAACTCAGCATGACCTTCACCATGAGAAACCGCTATAGGCATACGCGAGCCAGCCATTCCGTTAAAGAACACAGACGGATTTTCTTGTATTTCTACTAAACTAAAGCGTGCTTCAAAACGCTCTGATTTATTAGTTACAAAGCGCGGCCAATGTTCAGTGCCAGGGATCAACTCTTTTAATGTTGATAACATTTGGCAACCGTTACATACACCTAAGCTAAAGGTATCTTCACGGTGGAAGAAGTTCTGGAACTGATCGCGTGCCATGTCGTTAAACAAAATAGACTTAGCCCAACCTTCACCCGCACCAAGTACGTCACCGTATGAGAAACCACCACATGCCACTAAACCTTTAAATTGCTCTAGCGTTAAACGACCTTCTAAAATGTCGCTCATGTGTACATCAATGGCAGCAAAACCAGCACGATTAAACGCAGCAGCCATTTCTAAATGAGAGTTAACACCTTGCTCACGTAAAATAGCCATTTGCGGTTTAGCACCAGTTGCAATGTATGGTGCAGCTATATCTTCGTTTAAATCAAAGTTTAGCTTTACGTTTAAGCCTGGATCTTTTGCATCAAACTTTGCATCAAACTCTTGCTTAGCACACTCAGGGTTATCACGGCGTGCCTGCATTTGATACGTTGTTTCAGCCCAAATAGTGCGAAGCTCAGTACGCGTATGATTAAGTACCGTATTTTCGCCACGGTTAAATATAATCGTATCATCGCCATTAAGCGTGCCAATGTTGTGACTAATTGCTGCTATACCATATTGTTCAAACACTGCATTTACCGCATCTAAATCAGCATTTGCTACTTGGATTACGGCACCTAGCTCTTCGTTATAAAGTGCTTCAATGTCTGAACCTGTTAAAGCTGCTAAATCAACCGTTACACCGGTATGACCCGTAAACGCCATTTCAGCAACCGTGGTAAATAAACCACCGTCTGAGCGGTCATGATAAGCAAGTAACTTACTATCGGCCACAAGCGCTTGCATTGCGTTATAAAAGCCTTTTAATAACTCTGGGCTATCAACATCAGGTGTTACATCACCTAATTGCTTATAAACTTGTGCAAGGCTTGATGCGCCCATGCGGTTTTTACCCGCACCTAAATCAACTAATATAAGCGATGTGTCGCCTTTATCTGTGCGCAGTTGTGGCGTTACTGTTTTACGTACGTCGTCAACACGACCAAACGCAGTTATAACCAGTGAAAGCGGCGATGTTACTGACTTCTCTTGTGAGTCACCTTCATCTTTCCATGTCGTTTTCATTGACATAGAATCTTTACCCACTGGAATCGTTAAACCAAGCGCAGGACAAAGCTCTTCCCCTACAGCTTTAACTGCTTCATATAAACCAGCATCTTCACCTGGGTGACCCGCTGCTGCCATCCAGTTTGCCGATAACTTAATGTTTTCAAGGCTACCGATGTTTGCACAGGCAATATTAGTTAACGACTCAGCTACAGCTAAACGAGCAGATGCACCGTAATTAAGTAATGCTGCAGGAGTACGCTCACCGAGTGACATAGCTTCACCGTGGTAAGTATCATACGTTGCCGCAGTTACTGCACAGTTAGCAACAGGTACTTGCCAAGGACCGACCATTTGGTCGCGCGCTACTAAACCCGTAACTGAGCGATCGCCGATTGTTATTAGGAATGTTTTTTCTGCAATGGCTGGTAAACGCATTAAGCGCTGCGCTGCATCAGCTGCATTTATTAATGTAGTATCAAGCGCTTTACCAACAACGTGCTTTGACGTTACATCGCGGTGCATTTTAGGTGCTTTACCTAATAATACGTCCAGCGGTAAATCAACAGGATTATTTTCAAAATGGCTGTCTGACACTGTTAAGTGAGGTTCAGCGGTTGCTTCACCAATAACAGCGTACTGGGCACGTTCACGCTTACAAATTGCTTCAAAGCGGTCAAAATCCTCTACGCCAACAGCAAGTACATAGCGTTCTTGTGATTCATTACACCAAATTTCGTGTGGTGCCATGCCTGGCTCATCGTTAGGAATGCTACGTAATTGGAACTTACCACCACGTCCGCCATCGTTAACAAGCTCAGGAAACGCATTTGATAAACCGCCAGCACCTACATCGTGGATGAATGCAATTGGGTTTTCGTCACCTAGCTGCCAACATTTATCGATAACTTCTTGGCAACGACGTTCCATTTCTGGGTTTTCGCGTTGTACTGAAGCAAAATCTAAATCTTCGTTTGATTGACCTGAGGCCATGCTTGATGCAGCACCACCGCCTAAACCAATGTTCATTGCAGGTCCACCTAGCGCAATTAATTTTGCGCCAACAGGAATATCACCTTTTTGAACATGATCAGAGCGAATATTACCTAAACCACCGGCAAGCATAATGGGTTTATGATAACCACGTACTTCTTCGCCATTATGGCTTGTTACTTTTTCTTCGTAAGTACGGAAGTAGCCTAATAAGTTAGGACGACCAAACTCATTATTAAATGCAGCGCCACCTAGCGGACCTTCTGTCATTATATCAAGCGCGTTAACAATACGACTCGGCTTACCAAAATCGCTTTCCCATGGTTGCTCGTAACCTGGAATACGTAAGTTTGATACAGTAAAGCCAACTAAACCTGCTTTTGGCTTAGAGCCACGACCAGTTGCGCCTTCATCGCGAATTTCACCACCAGAGCCTGTAGCCGCACCAGAGAATGGGGCAATAGCTGTTGGGTGGTTATGCGTTTCAACTTTCATTAGTATTTCAATGTCTTCTTGATGATACGCATATTCACCTTGCGCATTTGGGAAGAAGCGACCCGCTTTTGAGCCTTTCATTACTGCCGCGTTATCTTTATACGCCGACAATACATTTTCAGGATTTAGCTCAAAGGTATTTTTAATCATTTTAAATAGCGATTTTGGCTGCTCTTTTCCATCGATTGTCCAGTCAGCATTAAATATTTTATGGCGACAATGCTCTGAGTTTGCTTGTGCAAACATAAACAATTCGATGTCGTTAGGATTACGCCCTAACTTTATAAAGTTTTCTACCAAGTAATCTATTTCGTCATCAGCAAGGGCAAAACCTTGCTCAACATTGGCTATTGCTAATGCTTTGCGTCCGCCGCCTAAAATATCAACAGACGACATTTGGCGCGGTGCATCACTGCGAAACAGTTGTGCAGCATCTTCAAGCTCACTATGCGTGGCTTCGGTCATACGGTCGTGCAATAACGCAATGACTTGTGCAAGTTGTTCTGCGTTTAAGTCACCTTCAACATAATAAGCAATACCGCGTTCAACACGGTGAACCTGTTTTAAACCACAGTTATGGGCAATATCGGTTGCTTTAGATGCCCAAGGTGAAATGGTACCTGGGCGAGGTGTAACAAGTACAAGTTTGCCAGCAGGGGTATGCTCAGCAATAGTTGGACCGTAAGTTAATAGTTTTTCAAGCTTGGTTTGCTCGGAGCTACTCAACGGCGATGTTAAGTCGGCAAAGTGAGCATACTCGGCGTATACGTTAGTGACTGGAAGTTGCGATTGTTGGCAACGCGCTAAAATTTTATTAACTCTGAACTCTGACAGTGCTGGTGCACCACGAAGGATCAACATAGGTAATTTCATCCGGGGTTAGGGATTGAACGATATTTTAGGCACGCATTATAGTCCAATTAGCATTCAGATTTAACTCAAAATTACGCTTTTCATAAAATTAACTTTTTAGCTTTATTTATAGCCTCTTTTGGTTAATAAAATAAAAGGTAAAGTGACGCGATGGCTTAGTTTTGCTATAACGGTGACTGGCGAGCTTAAGGGGCACTCAATGTTCAAAGAAAAACTAATAATAATCATTACTTTAGTTATGCTGTTATGTGCATGCGATATGCAAGAGCAGCCAACTCAACTCGCCCAAATAAAAGAACACAATAAAATACGTGTGGGTACCCTTGCAAGTGCTAGTAACTATTATCAAGCCGTTCAAGGTGAACAAGGCTTTGAATATGAGTTGTCACAAGCCTTCGCTGAATATTTAGGTGTAGAGCTTGAAATAGTGCCATTTTTTAACTTATCCGACATGTTTGAACGCCTTGAAAGCGGTGATTTAGACTTAATAGCATCAGGACTTACCTATAATAAAACCCGTGCAGAGCAATATCGCTATGGGCCAACTTACAGAACAATCAGCCAAAAGTTAGTTTATAAACAAGGGCGCGTTCGTCCTCGAGAGTTTGACGATTTAGATGGCAACTTTACTGTTATAGCTAAAAGTAGCCACTCGCTTACTCTACAAAAAATGAAGAAGAACAATCCAGATCTCACTTGGATAGAAAGCGAAGAGTTTGATGAAGAAGAACTACTTCAAGCAGTTATTGATGGCGAGATAGATTACACACTCGCTGATACGCATACGCTATCGCTGTTTCGCCGTTATCACCCAAATTTAAGCATTGGTTTTTCAGTTAGCCATAACGACCCGATTGCATGGATACTTAATAAATCTAAAGACGACTCTTTATATGCGTTGTTGGTGCCATTTTTTGGTGACGTTAAGCAAAGTAACCAGCTCTATGTACTTGAAGAAAAATACTTTGGTCACGTGCGCCAATTTAACTATGTAAATACCCTAGCCTATATAGAAGCAATTAAAGAAACCTTACCAACATACCAGCCATGGTTTGAACAGTATGCAGGTAGCCTTGACTGGCGATTATTAGCGGCACTAAGCTATCAAGAATCTATGTGGAATCCTCGCGCTAAATCACCAACAGGTGTGCGCGGCATCATGATGCTAACTCGCAGTACAGCCAAACAAGTAGGTGTTACTAACCGGTTAGAACCAGAGCAAAACATTCGTGGTGGCGCTAAATACTTAAGCAAGCTTATTAAACGTATTCCTGACCGTATCCCGCAACCCGACCGCACATGGCTTGCTTTGGCCGGATACAATGTAGGTTGGGGGCACGTTAACGACGCACGTATAATTACCGAACAGCAAGGCGCAAGCCCCGATAAGTGGGCTGATGTAAAAAAACGCTTGCCGCTACTAATTAAAAAGCGCTATTACCGTAAAACTCGCTACGGTTATTCCCGTGGCGATGTAGCTGTAAAGTATGTTGATAATATTAGAAGGTATTATGATGCACTCGTTTGGCTCGATGAAAATGATGCCATTGTTCCAGAACCAAAAGCAGATCCGGTTAATGTTATCGAACCTGTTATAGACCCTGTTTTAGAGCCAATTAACGAGAAAAGCAACGAAACTGAATCTACTACTGAACCTGAATCTGTTAAAGATTCACCTGAAAAACTAGAAGAAGTAGTAGATAAAAAAGCAGCAGAACAATCAAAAGAACTAAAAACTGATAATCGCTAATATAAATAGATGTAATCTTGTTTGTGTACTTGATAAGAGCAAAAAATAAGTAAATTAAATATCTGTTTACTTGTCATCAAATGATCACTAATGTGTATTGATTGTATATCTTTATTTTATAGGGATATGCCTGTGTCTTGCTCAATCTTACGCATTAGGAGAACACATGCTAAAACGTAGACGCACACAAAAATTAAAACGTAATGTAATTTACTCAACTGCAACACGTCGTCGTGTTATGTTGCGCAAGCTACACAAAAAAATAATCTGGCGCCGTCGCATGTTTGCTATGCAGCAAATGGAAGGTTCAGAAATCCAGCCAATCGTTAATTAGAGACTGGTAGCATCCCGAGCAGCTTTTTTAGCTGCTTTGATTTGCGCTCTTCTACGTTTAAAAAAATTTGAAATAGTATCACCGCACTTTTGTGCTAAAACACCACCACACACCTCAACTTGATGATTTAATCTAGGCTCTTGTAGTAGGTTCATTATTGAACCCGCAGATCCTGTTTTTGCATCGACTGCTCCAAACACTAAACGCTTTATTCTGCTATGCACTAACAATCCCGCACACATAGAACAAGGCTCTAATGTTACGTATAGGGTGCAATCAATTAAGCGGTAATTGTTAAGGACTTTTCCAGCTTCTCGCACAGCAATCATTTCGGCATGGGCAGATGGGTCATTATCCGTTATTGAGCGGTTATACCCGACTGAAACTAGCTGGTTATCTTTGACTACAATTGCTCCAACCGGAATTTCATCAAGCAGCTCTGCTTGCTTTGCATACAAAAGCGCTTGTTCCATCCAGTAGGAATCATCAAATGGTTCGTTCATTATTTCTACTTAAATAACCTTTTATGCTGTAATTATACCTAGTTAGCACTCTAAAGTGCGCCATTCATTACTTTATTCCAAAAATAAAACAATATTTACCCGTTTGTAATGGCTCACTCGTGCTGATTTACGCTATAATCTCACGCTTTTTTTATTTAGCTCACAACACGGGTAGCAAATGAAATTTCCTGGACGCCGCAGGCATAAACATTATTTTCCAGTGGAAGCCAAAGATCCACTTACCAATCAACTTAACGCAACAGAGCGATTACAACGTAGTTATATTACGGGTATCGATCAGATCGTTGTTGATATAGAGGCAAAAGTTGATCAAGCTTTCCTTGACGAATTTCAACTACGTAGAGGCATGTCGCAAGTTATTGATAGCGATATAACAAACGCCTTATACGATCGTTTAAAATTAAACGATATGGTTGATTTTGAGTTTGCCGGTGGAACCATTGGTAACACTATGCACAACTACTCTGTACTTGCAGATGATCGCTCAGTTTTATTAGGCGTAATGAGCGAAAATATAAAAATTGGTAGCTACGCTTACCGCTTTTTATGTAATACCTCAAGCCGTGTAGACTTAAACTACCTTCAACCAGTTGATGGACCTATAGGTCGTTGTTTTACATTAATTGATGAAACCGGTGAGCGTACTTTTGCAATAAGCGCTGGATTAATGAATTACTTACGACCTGAATCTATCGATAAAGACCTTATTGTAAATTCATCAGCATTAGTGATCAGTGCCTACCTTATGCGCACTCAAGGTAGCGAAACGATGACTGAAGCCACTATGCAAGCGGTTAAATACGCTAATGATGCAGGTGTGCCAGTTGTGCTTACACTCGGTACTAAGTTCTTAATTGAACAAGACCCTACCTGGTGGGCAAACTTTGTTGAAAAGCATGTTGATATTCTTGCTATGAACGAAGAAGAAGGTTTAGCTATTACAGGTTTTGAAGATCCCCTTTTAGCTGCCGATAAAGCACTTGATTGGGTAGACTTGGTAATTTGTACCGCTGGCGAAAAAGGCTTATTTATGGCCGGCTACGTAGACGAAAGCTTAAAGCGTGAAACCGAATACCCGTTACTACCAGGCGCTATACCTGATTTTAACCGTTACGAATTCTCACGTGCTATGCGCAAAGATGAATGTAATGAACCTATCAGAGCATATAGTCATACTGCCCCATTTATGGGTGGACCTGATTCAATCAAAAACACCAATGGTGCAGGCGATTGCGCATTAGCCGCTGTACTACATGATTTGTCAGCGAATGTTTATCATAAGCTTAATGTAGCAAACTCAGCTAAACATCAGCAACAAGCTATTACTTACTCGTCACTATCGCAAATTAGTAAATATGCTAACCGAGCTAGCTATGAAGTATTAGTTCAGCACTCTCCGCGTTTATCTCGTGGTTTACCTGAACGTGAAGATTGTTTAGAACAAGTTTATTGGGAACAATAAATAACGGTGGGAGCAATTATTGCTCCCTATCGATTTCCTAAAAAATAGAAATATCGAGCTTTTTAGATAGCAGTTCCAACGCTGCAATTCCTGCAACCGAATTACCAAACGAATTAAGCCCCGGAGAATAAACAGCTACAGTAAACTTATTTGGTAACACAGCTAAAATAGTTCCTGACACTCCCGACTTACCTGGCATGCCCACTCTGTAACCAAAATCACCCGCAGCATCATATAAACCACTCGTGAATAAAAGCGAATTAAGCTGTTTATTCTGACGACTACTTAAAACACGATTCCCCGATCGATTATCAACACCTTTATTAGCTAAAAAATTATAAGCTTTTGCTAATTCAATACAGTTAAGCTCAATAGAACAAAAGTTAAAGTAAGCCCACAAAACATCATCTACTTCGTTTTCAAAATTACCAAACGACTTCATTAAATGCGCCATCGCAGCATTTCGGTGCCTGAACTCATACTCTGAGTTAGCGACTTTTTTATCAATTACTATGCCTCTATTACCAGCTAATAATCTGAAGGTTTCGAGCATAGAATGCATTGGCGCAGATAAGCGGCTGTATAATGCATCACACGTTACAATTGCGCCTGCATTGATGAATGGGTTACGAGGTATTCCCTTTTCAAACTCAAGCTGTGTAAGCGAGTTAAAGGCTGTACCTGAGGGTTCCTTTCCGACTCTATGCCAAAGTTCATCACCATAACGCTGTAGTGCCATAGTAAGTGTCATAACTTTAGAAACGGATTGAATAGTGAAGCGTTGAGAACAATCCCCCGCACATACAGTTTCACCATCAGTTGTATAAATAGCGATAGAAAATTGTTCAGGATCAACCTCGGCAAGCGCCGGTATATAATCAGCTACTTTCCCTTGTGATAATAAAGGACGTACTTCATGTGCTATTTCATCAAGCACCTTTTGGTAATCAGCTGTAGGCAATCTAGACCTCTATATCGTCATTCATAAAAATTGGATTTTAACACGCGCTATTAAGTGCACCTAGTTTTGTTGTCGAATTTAACGGTAAGATTTTACTAAATTTAAATAGAAAAAAACGTCACATTACTGTGTCTGGTTTCTCTTAATTAAATCCTGGTAATGTCATGGTGCCCACTGAGTGGAGAGTCACAGTGCAAATGCTATGCACTCATTGTCGAGCGGAGATTTTTATGATTTTAGCGTCGGGAGTCGCTACGCTCGCCCGACCTACATGATGGGTGTTGCTGTGAGTGTGTGTTAATTGCACGTTTTCACTTTTCTGCAGACGTAAAAAAGCCCGGATCGTTAGAACCGGGCGCTCTATAATGTGAAGTCGGTGCGCTATGCAGTAGGATGTCGTAGTGCCCACAGCGGTAGAGAGTCACATAGCAAATACTACACTATTATTAATCGTATCGTCTCTTAGTATACCGAGTTTTACTAATTTCAAAAAGCAAAAAACCCGTTACATTGCTGTAACGGGTTTCTCTTAATTAAATCCTGGCAATGTCGTAGTGCCCACAGCAGTAGAGAGTCACATAGCAAATGCTACACTATTATTAATCGTGTCGTCTCTTAGCGTGCAGAGTTTTACTAATTTCAAAAAGTAAAAAACCCGTTACATTGCTGTAACGGGTTTCTCTTAATTAAATCCTGGTAATGTCGTATTGCCCACAGCGGTAGAGAGTCACATAGCAAATGCTACACTATTATTAACCGTGTCTTCTCTAAGTGCGCAATGTTTTACTAATTTAAAATAGCAAAAAACCCGTCACATTGCTGTAACGGGTTTCTCTTAATTAAATCCTGGTAATGTCCTACTTTCACATAGCAAATGCTACACTATCATCGGCGCTGTTTCGTTTCACTACTGAGTTCGGCATGGAGTCAGGTGGGTCCAAAACGCTATTGTCACCAAGAAAATTCTTTTCAATTTTCTTATTTTTAATTATTAAGATTAAAGTCCTTCGACTGAATTTGAAGCCTGGTAATGTCCTACTTTCACATAGCAAATGCTACACTATCATCGGCGCTGTTTCGTTTCACTACTGAGTTCGGCATGG